>CALMWJ010000001.1 GCA_937873525.1 uncultured Peptococcaceae bacterium
TTCAGCGGAAGACGGATCAAATCAACTGATCCGTCTTCGAGTCATGCGTATGGATCTATTCGTGGTGTTTCCCTGAAAAATCCCTGGAAACCACTTTGTAAACGCAGGTCCTGGCCAGCATGGCCTCGGGATAATCAAAGGTTTTGTCCGACTTCTCCAAATGCTGGATCATTTTGTCCAGGGCGTATTTTTTCACCGCAGGCTCCGTGATGAATTCCACCCGGCCGCTGCCCATCACACTGTCAAAACGCCAGCAATAGGAACAGGGGTTTTCTGCCGTTCCCAGGATGAATTCATTGACAGTATCCATCTCGAACCAAACCTCCGGCGATTTTTTCCAGATTTCCATCTTACGGCCTTCCAGGGCGCTGTGAAAATACAGGATCAGGTCGTCCCCCTGCCGTTCATAGCCGAAATTCAAGGCCACCATATAGGGTTTGCCTTCATCCACCATGGCCAGTCGGCAAATGGAGCAGCGGTCCACCACCTCAAAAACTCCATCGATATGTTTGATTTCCCGGTCCTTACGACGCATATGGGTTCCTCCTGTTTATTTTATTTTGTTGGGATCGATCCCTTCATTCGTTGGCATCCCCATCGCCGCAAACGCCCAGGATCAAGTTGGCGTAAGCCTTGGCCCAATTCACCAAATCCCGGATCCCCACGCTTTCATTGCTGCCATGGATATTTCCGATCAGGGCATCCCCCGGTCCGTACGCGACCAGGCAGGGTACCAGATCATTGAGAAACCGGGCATCGGTGGCGCCGGATCGCATTTTGCATTCCGGCTCGTACCCTACCGCCCGTCGGATGGCTTCCTTTCCTTTCTGCACGGCGAAGGAATCTTCGTCCAATAAGGCGGCATTGTCCCACATGGTGCATTCTGCTTCGGCATTGACTTCCGGATGTTCCTCCCGGACCTTTTGAATGATTTCCCGAAGCTGAGCTTCGACGCCATCTTTCGTCATGCCCGGATTGGTCCTCAGATCCATCATCGCCTCGCAGTATTCCGGAATGATATTGACCTTGAGGCCGCCTTTGATTTGAGTCCCCACGGCGAAGGTCGGTGCCGGCAGCAGCGGATCCACAGAACTTTCGGGCACCTTGAAAGAATCCTGGATGGCCAGCATCACCCTGGCCATATTCAGCACGGCGTTGTTTCCTTCATAGGGCTTGCTGGCATGGGCGGACTTGCCGTGACTCCGGATGACGATGGCAGCAATGCCGGCACAGGTCCTGACCAGGGCCATTTCGCCCTTGAAGGTTGAGCTCTCTCCGGTGACGGCCATATCGACCGACGGGATTCGGTGGTTTTCCATGAGGTGGACCGTTCCGGCCCTTCCGCCGCATTCCTCGTCCGCCACCGCATGGAGGTAAACCGGCTTCTTCAATACGGCGCCGCATTCCTTCACGGCTTTCATGGCAAAGGCAAAGGCTGCAACGCCTCCCTTCATATCTGTCGATCCCCGCCCGTAGAGGCGGCCATTGCGAATCTCTGGTTTGAAAGGATCCGATTCCCATTGGCTGAGGTCTCCGGTCGGAACCACATCCAGATGGCCGTTGAAAAGCAAGCCGCCCTGGGACTGTGAGGCATCCATCCTGGCCAGGACGCTGACCCGTTTTTCGAAGGGTTCATAGATTTCAAAGCTGATCCCGGCGGCTCTCAATTGAGTCTGCAGCTCGGCGGCCGCTTCTTTTTCGAACACCCCGGGATTGGTGCTGTCGATGGAAACCAGTTTCTTGACGTTCTCAATCAGGCTTTCTTGATGCGTTTCGATATAATCCATGATGGTCTGGTACATTCCGCAACCTCCTTAATTCAGATACGAACGGATTTGGTTACGCTCAGTCTTTAAGACATCCTAACGGAACAACAAAGACGCCGTCTTCTCTTTTATAGGCAAACTCTGTTCCTGTCAGGACCATCAAGAATGAGGGGGCTTTCATTCGATCGGTATCTATTTTGCTCTTTAAACGAAGTCAGTTGTCAGCCGCAATATCGATTTCTTTTCCACCTAACTTGACTTCCGCATTTCAATTATACAAGCAGGTCTGTTCTGGCGCAAAGTGTTTCGGTGTTTTGGACTGTTTTCTTTCGGTGTTTTGGACTATATTCGTTCGGTGTTTTGGAACGGCTAGGACAAGCACCCCGCGCAATGAGAAGTTCTATATCATGTTCCGGATCTGCCGGCGCAGATCTTCTTAGAAAGCCAATGGGTGAACCGCTGACTGTGGACATAGAAAAGCCGCATGATGCTTCGATAGCGCCATGCGTTTCTTTAAACAGAAAGGCCTGCCCAATCTCATTCGATGATTGGACAGACCTATTGTCATGGTCTCTGGTGCTTCAAGACAATTTAAGCAATTTCCTGAGTCAAAACTTCATTGTCCCCATGGACCTCTGCGCCATGCCGGCCATGGGAGTGGGAAGTCTTGGTGGCTTCTGAGTATTTTTTCAGTTCACCATACTGACAAATCAGGGCCTTCTGGAAAATC
Organism: uncultured Peptococcaceae bacterium; assembly: GCA_937873525.1. Taxonomy (GTDB): domain Bacteria; phylum Bacillota; class Peptococcia; order DRI-13; family UBA5745; genus UBA5745. Next base: position 2,497 of record CALMWJ010000001.1, read on the forward strand.
TTGATGATATCCTCCACCTTGGCGCTTCTTGGGTTCGTCAGACTGCAGGCATCCTTCATCGCATTCTCTGCCATGATCCTCAAATCTTCGGATTTGACGCCCAGCTCGGCGAGGTTTGAGGGAATCCCCACATCTTTGGAAAGCTGCCGAATGGACCGGATGGCCACATCGGCGGCTTCTCGTATGGACATTCCGGCGACATTCTCCCCAAGGGCTTTGGCAATATCCACGAAACGGTCAGGGCAGGCAATCAGGTTGAATTCTTCCACATGGGGCAGCAGGATCGCATTGCATACACCATGGGGCAGATTGTAGAAACCGCCCAGCTGGTGGGCCATGGCATGAACATACCCCAGACTGGCATTGTTGAAGGCCATGCCGGCCAGGAACTCCGCATAGGCCATTTTATCCCGGGCTTCGAAGTTTTTGCCGTTGGCGACCGCTTGTCTCAGATTTTTTGAAATTAACTGGATCGCCATCAGCGCGCTGGCATCCGTCACCGGCGTGGCCAAGGTCGAAACATAGGCTTCGATCGCATGGGTCAAAGCGTCCATGCCGGTTGCAGCCGTCAGAGAGGCAGGCATATCCATCATCATCAGCGGATCATTAATGGAGATGTTCGGCGTGCATTGCCAATCTACGATGGCCATTTTCACATGGGTGTCTGTATTGGTGATGATGCAGAAACGGGTCATTTCACTAGCGGTCCCTGCCGTAGTGTTGACCGCGATCAAGGGCAGCATCGGCTGGGTCATTTTATCCAGGCCCTCATAATCGCGAATATGGCCTCCGTTTCCGGCGACGATCCCGATGCCTTTGGCAGTGTCATGAGAACTTCCGCCGCCAAGGGAGATGATCACATCACAATGGTTATCTTGAAGCGCCTTCAAACCATCATGGACATTCCGATCGGTAGGATTCGGTTCAGCACCGGGAAAAACCACGGCTTCCATCCCCGCCTTGCGGACATACTCGACGATCTGCTCCGCCATACCGCTTTTCGCAAGAAACGCATCGGTTACGATCAAGGCTTTGCTTCCGAATTTTTTTGCTTGTTCTCCAACGGTTTTGGCGCTGCCGGCGCCCATCAGATTGACCCGCGGCATAAAGAAACTGAAGATGGTTTCTCCGATTTTGCTCATTTTGAATCCCTCTTTCAATATGGTTCGATAGGTGTCTTTAATTGGAATATACGTGGCGCCAGCCCCAGAGTCAAGAATAGTTATCGATTAGACCCATACTGGGCGGCGCATAACAAAGTCTGCCGCAAATCAAACGAGCTTGCGTATTTTTACCGCGCCGCGGTTCAATAATCGTTACTCCGCACAAAAAAACCAGCCTGTGCAGGCTGGTTCTTACCGATCCCCCGAAGTATATCCAGTCCAAGGTAACGATTCTTCATTCAGAATATTCCTCCGTATTTGTCAACACATGATAGAGCAAGGCGGCATAATTGGCGAGCCGCTCCTGTGCCCGTCCGGGGAAATTTTCGTTAATCACATTCAAGTCGTCATTTCTCGTATGCAGGATTTTTCCCAGCTTCTCTGTTTGGCGCAGCTCAGAGATGGGAAGCAGCTCCAGATTTCCGGCCCATAAAAACACGCAGGGGATGTCCTCTGCCATAAAATAGACATGATCGCTTCGGTCCGATGGCGCATCAAGGCTAGGATCCATGGCAGGCACCAGCAGCATATCCAGTCCTAAACCGTCGGCGATCTGCTTGACCTGCTCAACAGCCCAAAGCTCCGTCACGGTGCCGTTGGATCGATACCGGCCCCCAAAGATGTATTCTTTATCTCCAGACATGATGCTGTCCAGGTTGACCATCAGTACGATGTTCTGTTTTTCCGCCTCGGAGAGGGTTTTTACGTAGTACGCAGCCCCCTTCGCCAAGGGCCTTCCCTCTTCAGCGCCGAAAAAGATGAACCGTATCGAATAGGGCACTTGCTGATTCACCAGACGGGCCGCCATTTCCAGCACGACCGACAGGCCAGACCCGTTGTCCTCGACGCCATGGTTGCCAATACTGTCGTAATGAGCCCCCACAATGATCAGCTTCTCGCTCTGCCCCTTCTTGTCCGCAATGATGTTCCGGCTTTGAAGCGTCTGGCCATCCTCTTGAAATTCAAAGCTTTGCACCTCCAGCTGGTCCGGTGCATAGCCGTCCTTTTCCAATTCAGAAAGAATATAATCCCCAGCGTCTTTTTCTCTCTGGGTCCCCGCGATACGAGACGGCAGATGATTCTGGATGTATTCCACATATTGGTAGGCCGCAGCTCCAAATTGCATTTCAGCCGATGTTTCATGCTCTGTTCCGGTCGTGCCGATGAGGATCCGGCCGGCTTCGGCATCCCATGAGACTTCGAAGCCGAGGGCGGTCCCAAGTTCTCGAAGCTTGAAATAATTAAGGCCATCGATGTTATAGGCGGTCACTGCCGCCGGCATGCCATCCACAAGAAGCGTCGCATTGGACAGCACAGCCTCTTCAGGGCTGGCTTCGCTGGGGGCGGACCCTGCGTCGGCTGCCGCCGTATAAGGCTGCCTCGTCAGGATCCGGATGGTGCTTTCGGCGCCATCCCAAAGGATATCGAATTGCTTCTCTGTGCCGTTCAAAGCCGCTCCGAGGTCGCGGAGCTTGAAATAGTTATTGCCCTGAATGTTGTAAGCCTGTAAATCCACCGGCTCCCCGTCCACAAGCACTCGGGAAGTCATGGGCAAAGCCGGGACGTACGACGCCGGCGCTGCGCCTCCAACCGAAACAGAGGCCGTGCTCAGACAGCCGCATAATAAGAGGAAGGCTAAGACAACGGCCATCAGACATCGTTTCATGATTCTCACCTCCCGAAAACGGATGTGGAATGAGGGTGCTTTGGTTAATCAAAATATATCATAGCCATCCAAGAAGCGCAATTTTTTGTCAGAATAATCAGTATTCGTTGTGAATAGGCCTTGCCCCATCATCCCTTCCAGGGCGATCCATCTTAAGACTTTCTAAAAAATAGAGAAAGCGCCGGAGGGACCTGCCCTGCCGGCGCTGGATCATGAAAATATGATTGCTTCTGGGAAACACTCCTCTGAAAACCCCGTCCCCCCTATTTATGATAGAGCTTCTTGGACTGGTACTGGGGTTCACAGGTGATGTTGATCCCCAGCTTCTGGAACAGGTTTTCATCCACATGCGACAGGATCACCGTCGAATGGGCTTCACAGCCGCGCAATTTAGCCAGCTGCTCGATGGCTTGGGCAGCCGTGGGATTGGTGGTGGCGCAAATCGACAGGGCAATCAGGATCTCGTCGGTGTGAAGGCGTGGATTATGATTGCCGAGGTGCTCCGTTTTCAGAATCTGGATCGGTTTGATGACGATCGGTGAGATCAGATGCATGTCATGGTTGATCCCGCCCAGTTCCTTTAAGGCATTCAGCAGCAGCGCGGCGGAAGCGCCCAGCAGCGGCGTGGTTTTCCCTGTCACGATGCGGCCATCGTTCAATTCAATGGCAACGGCAGGACCGCCGGTCTCTTCGGAACGCTTCATGGCAGCCTCGACCACAGGACGGTGATGCGTTGAAATCCCCAGGCTGTTCATCAGCAGCTCCAGTTTGTAAACCTCTGACTTTTTCGCCAGACCTTGTTTCTGTGCGCAGCTGGTGTGGTAATAGCGGCGGATGATCTCCTGCTCCGAGGCTCTGCAGACCGCTTCATCATCGGTAATGCAGAAACCGGCCATATTGACCCCCATGTCCGTGGGACTCTTATAGGGCGATTTGCCGGAGATCCGCTCCATCATCACATTCAGAACCGGAAAGATTTCCACATCCCGGTTGTAATTGATTGCGGATGCATGATAGGCCTCCAGATGAAACGGGTCGATCATATTCACGTCATTCAGGTCCGTGGTGGCTGCTTCGTAGGCCATATTGACCGGATGCTTCAACGGCAGGTTCCAGATCGGAAAAGTCTCGAATTTGGCATAGCCGGCCAGGACGCCCCTTTCCTGGTCATGATAGAGCTGGGAAAGGCAAGTGGCCATTTTACCGCTGCCCGGACCGGGGGCGGTGACCACCACCAGAGACCGGGTCGTTTCGATATAGTCGTTCTTGCCATAGCCATCCGGACTGACGATCAGCGGTATGTCATTGGGGTAATCCGTAATCGGGTAATGCCGGTAGACCTTGATCCCCAAGTCGTTTAAACGTTTCTGGAAAAGATCGGTGGAAACCTGGGCGCGGTACCGGGTGATGACCACGCTGCCGACGTAAAGGCCAATCCCCCGAAACGCATCGATGAGCCGCATCACTTCCTGATCATAGGTGATCCCCAGGTCGCCGCGCCGCTTGCTGCGCTCAATATCGTCCGCCGAGATAGAGATCACGATCTCCACCTTGTCCTTGAGCTTCAGAAGCATTTTTACTTTGCTGTCCGGCTGAAATCCGGGAAGCACGCGGGATGCATGGTAATCGTCAAAAAGCTTGCCGCCAAATTCCAGGTAGAGCTTGCCGCCAAAAGAATCGATTCTCTCAAGTATTTTCTGTGACTGCAAATTGAGGTACTTGTCGTTATCGAACCCTGCTTTGATCATTCATCTTCTCCTATGTCCTATATTCTTTCAGCACACAGTCCGCACCCTGGCGTGCATGCTCCCGTCGATCCGACGGATTTCGCCTGCGCCTTCCGGATGTGCGGACCGTTCATTAATGATTCACAAAAGGTATTATACACCATTTAGGCATGAAATTTTTACTCACTTCATAAAAATGTATGATCCTATTGTCCCGGGGAGCGAAAATCCACTGTTTTTCCGGATGCCTCATCCATCTCTTCCGGCGTAAGCAAAACAATCGCCTTGATGCTGAAAGCGCCGCTGATGTTGCCAACCGACGTCACCGCCGCTGCGGTTTTGTTATCCGGAAGATCCACAATAATGTAAAAGTCATTTTCGCCAAGAGCAAAATAGAAGGCTTCCAATTGGCCGCCCACGCTTTTCAGTGCTTTTTTTGCCGCCTCGACTCTGCCCGAACCGCCCTCGGCCATGAC
>CALMWJ010000002.1 GCA_937873525.1 uncultured Peptococcaceae bacterium
TTTTCGCTGATCAGTTATCCAGGTAAAAGGATGTCATTTTCCCTGACTATTGACACCAATTTTTTATAGCGTCTTTTTATCCGTTTGTAAAAATGGTACAATAGGTAAGAATAAGCAGAAATAGGTATAACACAAATACGATATGGCTTTTTTCCCAAAGAAAACAGCCGCAAAATCAAGCTTCGGGAGGAAATGCAATTGACAGAGATCTATGGATTAACAGGCCTTCGGCCGGGAGCGGGCTTTGAAAAAACAGTGACGTGTCCTCCCTATGACGTAATCAAGCCGGGCACCGCCCTGGAATCCTTTCTGGCAGCCAACCCTCAGTCCTTATACCATGTGGTCCTTGGCGACGCGCCGGTGCAGGCGCTCCGGGAATTGGTCGGGGACGGGGTTTTGGTCCGGGACGAGGTACCCGCTTTTTATGTTTATGAGCAGATCAAGGAGGGGCAGCGGCGGCTTGGCTTTCTGACGTCCGTTGCCGTAACGCCCTATGAAAACAAAGAAATCATACGCCATGAGAAAACCTTCGAAGAAAAGGTGCGTGGACGGATCAAACTGATGGAGGATACCGGCTATGTGACGGAGCCGGTTTGGCTGCTGACCCGGGCACCCATCGGGCAGATCCTGGAAGCGGTGGCGGCAAGGGAAAAACCCGCTTATGAATTCACTTCAGATTTTGAGGGCGCTTCCGAACTGCATGGCATCCATAATCGAGTGTTCAGGGTGGAAGCAGGGTCGCCGGAAGGACAGCGGTTGATCGAAAGCATCGGCCCCCAGCCTTTATACATTGCAGACGGACACCATCGCTACCACAGCGCCCTCAGAATGGGCCTGGACCGCTGCATTGCGTACGTTTGTGAGGCCGGCGCCGCTCGTATCCAGGCTTACAATCGGGTGATCCGAGGGAAAGTGTCGTTCTCTTCGATCAAAGAAAAGCTTCCTTTACAGAAAGAAGAAAGCTTCCGGACGCCGGAGAAGCACCAATTCGCGCTGTATACCACGGAAGGATGCTTTAGCTTCAAGGCCGACTATGTTCCTGAAGATCCGGTGGGACGTCTGGACTGCCATATTCTTGAACGGATGCTTTACCCTTTGCTCAAACTGGATCACAGCATGATCAATGATCCGGCTTGTTTCGACTATTTCCCGGAATACGAGCTGGATGCGATGCGACATTTGGTGGATGAGGGGAAATACGACCTGGCAGTGGCACTGAATCCGGTGGAGCCGGCGGAATTGATGGCGGTGGCGGATGCCGGCACGACGGACCCGGACATTGTGATGCCTGAAAAATCAACCTTTTTCGCACCGAAAATCCTATCTGGCCTTTTCCTGATTCCGACCTCGAAAAAGTAAGCTTAAGGGTTTGGTTTATCTGAATCATTCGATCACTGGAGGTGACTCTTTTGTTTAAAGGAAGAAAAGTCGAATTGAGACCGGTGCGGGAAGAGGATGCGGTCATCCTGCAGAAATGGTACATGGACAAAGACTTCCGGATGGCTTACGATGCGTACGAAAGCATCGATCTGGAAGACATCAAGGAAGATATCCGCAAGGTTCAGGGCGGAATCTACGATCCCCGTCTGGACAGGCTGATGTTCCTGGTGCTGCGGCAAAGAGACAAGGAGCCGATCGGGATCTGCTGTCTGCGCAATATTGACCGCTGCAATGGCAACGCGGAAGTCTTGCTGGGCATCGGGGATAAGGATATGCGGCTTGCAGGTTATGGTCTTGACCTGCTGATCGTTCTGCTGGACCTGGCTTATTATGAGCTGGGGCTGGAGAAAACATACATGAAGATTCTCGAGAACCAGCCTTACGGGATCCAGAACGCTTTGAAATTCGGCTACAAAGCCGAAGGCCATTTGAGGCGCCATGCGTTCATCGACGGTAAATACGTCAATTTGTTCATCTTAGGACTGCTGAAGTCCGAGTATAGTCAATTGTCCATTATTCCAAAATGGAAAAAAAAGATCGAAAGAGGTTAATCCAATGACCCCACATATTTTGGGCTTTTGCGGCACGGCAAAAAACACAGGGAAAACGACAGCCATGAAAGCCATCATGGATGGCGCTGCCTCCCGAAATTTCGTAGTTGCTTTAACAAGCATCGGCTATGACGGCGAATTGGTGGACCACATCACCGGGCTTCCCAAGCCCAGGATCTATGCCCTTCCGGGGACTCTGGTGGCGATTGCGGACAGTTGTGCCAAAGGGAGCACCGCAGAAATCGAGATCTTGAAACGGACCGACATTGTGACCGCCTTGGGCAAGGTCGTCATCGGCCGGGTGCGCAAGCCAGGCTTGATCCTGCTGGCCGGTCCGACGAAAAGCAAAGAAATCCGGGAAATCAATCAGATGATTACCGAATACGGCTGCGATCTGATCCTGGTGGACGGGGCGCTGAACCGCATCGCGCCGATGGTGGAAACCGATGGGATCATCATGGCCACCGGAGCGGCGCGGCAGACCGACATCGAATTGCTGACCGCGGAAACGGCCGCCATCAGTTCGGTCTATCGATTGCCGCTTTGGCAGCCTCCCCAGAACGAAGAGACGGTCCTGCAGGTCGGCTCGATCCTGGATGACGAAATGGCGGCTGACGCCATGGCTCAGGTCAAGAAGGAAACCAAAGACATCGTGATCTCCGGCATCATCGGGAAGATGGGCTTCCAGGCACTGCTGGCAGATGCGCTTCCCTTGCTTGAAGGGAAAAATCTTATTTTGAATGACCCGATCAAGCTGCTGGTCTCCGGTTCTCCCATTGACCTGCAGGAGTGGATTGTGAGGCTTCGGGACAATCAGACCGGCATCCTGGTCAAGCGGCAGGTGGACCTGCGGATGATCACCATCAATCCCTTCTATCCCCGCTATCGGTATGCTTCCCATGATTATGAGGCGGCCTATGTGGACAAGGAGGCCTTGAAGCAGTTGATGCGGGAGAATGTTGCTGTTCCGGTGATCAATGTATTGGATGAAGATGAAGAGACGCTCTTGGCCATCGCCCTGAAGGAGGAAAAATAATGAACATCCATGACAAAGCCCATGATTTGGCCCGTGCCCTGAGAGAATCTCAGGAATTTGACAGCCTTCAGAAAAAACGGCTGATTGTTGAAACCAACCCGGAAAGCAAAAAACTGCTGGACGATTTCCACAAAAAACAAGTGGAGCTGCAAACGATCCAGCTTTCCGGCCAATCGGTTACCCCGCAACAGCAAAAAGAATTTGAAGGCATCGCCGGTCTGGCCGGCATGAATCCCTCGGTCCGTGATTATCTGGCAGCAGAGATGCAGCTGATCCGAATCATGGAGGACATCCAGAAAATTCTGTCGGAAGCCCTTGCCATGGGCTAAGGGCGAGCGAAGCGATGAGGAGCGTGGAAAGGCAGTGTCGAAACCCATAAAAGAATATACCTATCTGAAACGGATCAAAATCCAGATGATGATCATCACCATCATCCTGGCCTGCTTCATCCTGGTCGCCATTTTTGAGGGCGGGAAATATGATATCGCCGCTGGCATTGCTTTGATCGTTCTTTATTTCAGCTTTACGATCTGGCAGGACAGCAACAACAAGATCCTGATTTTTCCCAATGGTATGGTGCAGCACAAAGGCGCCGGGCCGTTTCTCAAAATTAAAGAAATCAAGTGGCATGAGGCGGTTTATCTGAAGGACAAAACGGGACTGCTCACCTTTGGACGGTCCTTTTACGTCCAGGATAACCATGAAAAACCGCAGCGCATCGAGTTTGATTCGACGTTGAAAGACTACCAGGAGCTTCTGCAAATCATTGTGAAGCGGTCCCCCAATCTCCAGGTCGATCCCCGGGCGTTGCAGATGATGAGCAAGGTCGGGATCGATCCGAAGACCATCAAAAAGAAATAGTCCGGGAACCGCAGCGTTCCCGCTGCCGGCAATGTCCGAAAGAAGGAAGAGTCGTCCCCGCAGTGCTTGACAGAGCGGCTGGGTGGGGCTACAATCAAATTAGTAATGATTATTCATAAGGATGATGAATATGGAAAGAATCCAAAGAATGACCCGGCAAAAGAAAATCATACTGGACATCCTGAGGTCTGTGAAAACGCACCCGACGGCGGAGTGGATCTACCAGGAGGCCAGACAGCAGATTCCGGGGCTCTCTTTGGGCACTGTGTACCGAAACCTGAATTTGCTGCGGGACAACGGTGAAATCATGGAGCTGAATTATGGCAGCAGCCAAAGCCACTTTGACGGCACCGCGGCTAACCACTATCATTTTCAGTGCAGGGAATGCGGCGGGGTCTATGACTTGGACCTTCCTTTGATCAAAAATATCGAAACCAAAGCTTCCGGCATCAACGGACATCAAATCGACGGGCATCGCCTGGAGTTTTACGGTATTTGCGAAGCTTGCCTTGATCGGCGGCGTTTCGAAGAAAACGATTAGATACCGCAGGACAGGGAAGCGTCTTCTCGTGGAGACGCTTTTTTCTTTTCTCCAATTATGATAAACTGAGCATTAAGATTGCAGAGGCTAGGTGAACATTGTGGAAATACATGCTTTGGTTGGCCCCAGCGGCACCGGAAAAAGCCACCGGGCCATGACCGTAGCTTACGAAAATGATATCGATACCGTCATCGACGATGGGCTTTTGATCCGGGAGGGACAGAAAATTGCCGGTTCGTCTGCCAAAGGGGAGCCGACCGCATTGCGAGCGGTCAAACGCGCCATCTTGGTCGATCCAAATCATGCGCAAGAGATCAAGGAGGGGATCGAGCGGATCCATCCCGAAAAAATCCTGATCTTGGGAACCTCCGTCAAAATGGTTGACCGGATCGCCGCCACGCTGGCCTTGCCTCCCATCGGACATTATTATTTTATTGAGGAGGTGGCGACCCAACGGGAAATCGCCACGGCTCAGGCTTTGCGCAATCATTACGGCATGCACGTCATTCCCGTCCCGCTGGTGGAAGTGAAGGATGACTTGCCGGGTTATCTGATGAACCCCCTCCGATATTTTTTAGGGAAAAAAACGGGACACTCCCAAAAATCAGGGGAGAAAACCATTGTACAGCCCAAATTCAGCGCAGTCGGCAAACTGATCATCACCAACCAGGCCCTGGCCCAGCTGAGCCAGTTCATTGCCGGCCAAGTGGCGGGTGTCGCCCGGATCAACAAAACAACGGTCAGCGTTGAAAGCGGCAATGCCGTCATTTCCATCGAGATGGCCGGACTGATGGTTCCGGAGCTGCGGTCGGCACCTCAGAGCATTCAAATGGATGTTCAGGAAAAAGTGACGCTGCTGAGCGGGATCAATGTGGAACAGGTCAATGTATTGATGCGTTCCATCGAACGCAAGAGCGCAGCGGCAGCCCCCAAAAAACAATAAAGGCTGACCAATCCAAAACGAACAGGGGGATTCTATGAAAGAGGGCGCATACCAGCAGTATCTTTTTGAAAAAGGCGCGGTGACCATACCGCTGAATTTATTGGAGAAGCTGTCTTCACTGGACATTTCTCCTGAAGAGCTGGGCTATCTGGTGTTGGCCATGGGTCGATGCCGCCAGGATAAGGCCTTGACCGTCCCAGGAGCAGCCGGCAAAGATCCATGGACAGGCTGGGCTTTGGATAAGGGCTGGGCTCGATGGCAGGATGCCGGCGAAGACAGGAATCTAGCCTTCGATCCATTATGGAATAAGCTGTACCAGCTATGGGAAGCGGATCAGGCGGCTTCCGGCCCTGCCGCGGCGTCGGCACGGACCGGCTCAGGCTTTGACTACAGCCGTATCATGAAAGCACTGGACCGCATGCGGGGAAGCTTATCCGTGACGATTCGGGAGCAGCAGATGATCCAGGAAATGAACATCAAGTATGGCTGGGGTACAGAGTTTATCCTGGCGTTTTTTCAGCTTTGTTTCAAAAGAGGCTTAACCCAGATCAAGAATTACAAGCCTTTGGCTGAACAGATCCATCGGGCAGGCATCCATACTATGGAAGGCTTGGCTTCGTTTATGGATGAGGTGGACTGGATCAGCCGCAAGGCTTCCGAAATCAAGAAGGATTATCTGGGTTCTTACGGCATGGTAACGCTGATGGAGCGGGAGCTTTATGTCAAATGGAGCCAGCATTGGCATATGAGCCACTCGGTGATCCTAAGAGCCGCCCAGGAATCCGTGGGGGCGAACAACGCTTCCTTCAAGTACATCGACAAGGTGCTGGAAGACTGGCACGAAAAAGGGGTGGACAGCCTGGAACGGGCGGAGCAGGTGATCCAGGCGCGGACCCAGGAACAGCAAACCCAAAAGGCCCAGAAAGCCGCCGCAGCCAGTGGCCTGGAACCGAAGAAAAAGCCGGCAGCTGATCAGCGGCTGGTTGAACGAGGCAATAAAAACTGGGCCGGCGTGGAATAGGATCGTCAAGGCAGAAACCATATTGTGAGGGAACGGAATGGATAAGACATCGAAACGGCTTCAGAAACTGAATGAGAGAGACCTCCGGGTGGAGGCCATGTACCGAAAGCACCCGGAAATCAGGGCGATCGACGAGGCTATTGCGGCCAACGGTCATGCCATGCTTCGGGCGGTGACCGGCGCGGCTGCCGAGGACCAGCGCGCCCAGCTTCAAGCCAGGCAGCAGACGCTTCTTGAGAAGCAGCAGGGGTTGCTGAAGCAGGCGGGTTATGATGCGGCCGTTTACGAAGCCGACTGGGATTGCCCTCTGTGCCAGGATAGGGGCTATGTGAATCCGGGGCAGAAATGCCGATGCGCAGTTCGCGAAGAGGCCTTGGAAAAGCAGCAGCACAGCGGACTGGCCCCCTTGCAGCTGGCCCAAACCTTTGATAATTTTTCGCTGGAATGGTATGAAGAACCGCGGAAATATGAGCGGATCCTCAGCACCGCCCGGCATTTTGCACAGCAGGTAGCCCAGGGGACCTATGCCGGAAATTTAATGCTGTATGGCGCCATCGGAACCGGTAAAACCCATTTGTGCAGCGCCATCGCCAATGAAGTTCTGGCGGCCGGCGGTAATGTAATATACACAAAGACCAGCCGTTTATTCTCCTGGCTGCGCAGTCAGATGTACAGTGATATCGAGGGACCGAGGGAGCAGGATCCGATGGAAGGTCTGTTTCAAGCCGATTTGCTGATTCTGGATGATCTCGGCACTGAAAAACGAACCGATTTTGTGGAAGAACAGCTTTTCAACCTGATTGATGAACGGATCATCCGAAGAAAGTCTTGGGTCATCAGCACCAACTTTTCAGTTGAAAAATTGCTCAATCATTATGATGAACGATTGACGGATCGTATTTTGGGTGAAGCGCAGCGGTTGCGTTTTGATGATGTCAGCATCCGTCGGCAAAAAATCCAGAAATCAAGCGGAAACTGACCCTGACTTATTAATTTGGCAGGAATGAACCGGCAGCCGGGATGTGCGCCGAGGCCGGTTTTTTTGTTTGGAAAAACAAAGGGACAGAGCGTTAAATGCCAATTAACGAAGGATTGGCAGGATAAAGACGAATAACGGGGGTTTTAAAAAGAGAGGG
>CALMWJ010000003.1 GCA_937873525.1 uncultured Peptococcaceae bacterium
GTGAAGGAAGTCAGCCTGGAGCCCAATGGACTGACGCAGACTGCGGTCATTGAACCTTTCGCCGACTTTTCCCGGCTGGAAGAGGTCTTGGTGATCCGGAAGGTCTTCGCCTCAGACTCGCCGGCTGCGGACGAAGAGACGAGGGGCACCGCTGAAGGGGGCGTCAGCCCATGAGGTTGCGATATGGGCTGATCCTGGCCGTCATGGTCATGGCAGGACTGATCCTGGGCAGCATGCTGCCGGGCGGGATCCTGTTGGCGGGCGCCTTGCCGGATTTACTGCTGATCCTTGTGGTGTACAACTGCATGTTCACCGGGCCGGTCATAGGCGGCGCGGCAGGATTTGCCGTCGGTTTGGCGGAGGACCTTTTTTTGGGACGGTTCATCGGACTGAATGCCCTGGTCAAAGCGATGGTGGGATTTATCGTCGGACGAACCTCGAGAGCTATTTTCAAAGAAAACCTTTGGGTTCCGATCCTCAATGTGTTTTGGGGCAGCCTGCTGAATTTCGTTTTGGTGTATATCGTGGGACGGATCGTGGGAAACCGCTGGCCCCTGGAGCTTGCCCTCTGGCGGCTTGCCTTCGGTACCTTGTATAACGTTTGTCTTGTGCCGCTGACCTATGGCGCCTATTTCGATTTTGCAGACCATCTGCTTAAATCCTCTGATATATAACCGAATGGACAAGAACACCTAGGGAGATGTTATGTGGAAAGAATCCAGGGATAAGCTTATTGTCAAGAAAAGACTTCAGATTTACACGGCCGTGGTCATCATGATCTTTGCGATGCTGACCGGTCGAATCTTTTGGCTTCAGGTGATTCAGGAAGAGATTTTTGTCAATAAGGCGGAAAACCAGTCCACCCGCTGGATCACCGAGGAAGCGCCCAGGGGCGAAGTGGTGGACCGCAATGGCAATACGCTGATTACAAACCGGCCCGTCTACAATCTCACGCTGAACTATCTAGGCCTGCAGGACCAGGATATCAGCAAAGTGGTTGAAGAATTGGTCAAGGTCCTGGAGGATCCGGAAATTACCGTGGAAGCGGTCCAGGCAAGCATGAAAAGCCAGACCAGCCGGCTGTACGAACCCATCGTGATCAAACGCGACATTCCCATCGAGACGGTCATCCAATTGGAGGAGCGGCGCCGCGAAATGCCCGGTGTCCTTGTGGAAACCAGCACCCAGCGGTCCTACATCCATGGCACGGTGCTGGGCCATCTGTTGGGCTACGTTCATTCCATCAAGGACGAACTGGAGGATCCAGCCTTTGCGGATTATGGGATCGGGGACTTGGTCGGGAAAACCGGCATCGAGAAACAATATGAATTCGAATTGAAGGGGACCAACGGCTATCGCCAGGTGACCGTGGATGCCAATAACCATCCCGTCAAGGAAGTCTCCAGCCTGCCCTCCACACCCGGCAACAAGCTGCAGCTCACCGTCGACCTGGATATGCAGCAGGTCATGGAGCAATCCTTTGACGCCATGACGGCCAGTGTCCAGGAAAAATTCCCCAAGGCCAAGGCCGGTGCGGCGGTCGTGCTGGATGTCAAGACCGGCGGGGTCTTGGCCATGGTAAGCCGGCCCACCATCAATCCGGATGATTTTAACGGGAAATCCCTGACCCAAGCCCAGGCGGACTACTATTTTACCCAGGAGCCGGCGGCATTCACCAACCGTGCGATCCAGGGCAGCTACGTCCCCGGCTCGACCTTCAAACCGATCACCGGCATGGCGGCGCTGACATCCGGTCTGTTGGACCCCGACGAAAAAATTGTCTGCAGCGGACGGTACTGGTTCAAACCTTATATCAAGTGCACCGGCGTCCATGGACCCCTCAACTATGCGCAGGCCATGGCCAAAAGCTGCAATGTGTATTTTCAGGAAGCGGCGCGGCGAGCCGGCATCGGTATGATCGGCCAGATCGGCGAGGAATTCGGTCTGGGCGGGAGGACCGGTCTCGACCTTCCTTTTGAAGGGAAGGGCCTTCTGCCCAGCATAACCTGGCAAACCATTGAATACGCCAATCGGGCCAAAAAAATCAATGCCAGGATCGATGAGAAGCTGGCTGAATTTGAGGCGCAGTATCGGCCGAAAATTGACGCAGCCTCCGATGAAAGCGAAAAGAAGCGGCTGGAACGGGAACTGAAAAGCAAGATCAATACATGGGAAGCTGAACGAAAAAGCCAGCTTTCCTATTACACCACCTGGCATGATTTCGATACCTACAACACCGGAATCGGGCAAGGCTACAACCAATACACCATCATTCAGCTGGCCGCCTATACCGCGGCATTAGCCAATGACGGCAATTACAATACCCCTTATGTGGTCCAGACGATCTACAACCCGGATGGAACCGTCAAATCAGAGCACATTCCAGAAACCCGCAAGGTCAATGTGGAGGAATGGGTCCTGCAGGCTACCCGGGAGGCGATGACTTATGTGACCAAGCCCGGCGGTACGGCCTATTCGGTTTTCATAAACATCCCGGAAAGCATCGGGGTAGGGGCAAAGACCGGGACGGCCCAGCCGGGTCGTACCGGATATGAAAAGATGAAGGATTTCGACGGCCTTTTTATTGCCTTTGCGCCGGCTGAGGACCCGCAGATCGCCTTTGCGGGGGTCATGGAATTCGGCAACACCGGATCCGGCTCGGTCGGATTGGTTGCCCGGGATGTCTTTGAGTACTATTTTGGCATTTCAGGAAATGAAGACCAGGCGGCAGAGCCGGCAGCTTCGCGGCCGGCAGCGAAGCCGGCCGCCGTCCCAGTCCCTGCCGCCCAAGAAACGGGCGCTTCTGACGACAACAGCCAGGACAATCCGGGGACAAGGTCGGACGGCGGGATCGAAGTGCCGGATCCTTACGGTTCGCCGGTGACGGAAGTGACCCAGAACGAGAATCCGGACCGGCCGGATGAAACCCCATCGACCTGATCGATGAACGCTCCTCAAGGATGAAAGGCGGTGAGCCCTATGCTCTTGCGAATGAGACGTATCCTGAAGAATCTTGATTATACCTTGCTGCTGAGCATTGCGGCGATCCTCTGCATCGGGTTTGTGGTGCTGAAAAGTGCAACGGTCAATGCAAGCGTAAAATTTGACACGAATTTTGTGCTGCGCCAGATGCTTTGGGCCGGCATGGGTTTCTGCGCCTTTTTTACAGTCCTGATCATGGACTGCAGTGTTTTTGCAGGGTTTAGCCGCTGGCTCTATGGACTGAATATTGTCCTCCTTTCCTCGGTTCTGATGTTCGGCAAGTCCGTCAAGGGCGCTCAGGCGTGGATCCCGATCGGGCCCATACGGTTCCAGCCGGCTGAGCTGGTCAAAATCCTTATGATTCTAAGCCTGGCCAAATTCCTGTCCGATCGGGCCGGCAGGCTCAATACATGGGCGGAACTGATTCCCGCTTTTTTGTATGTCGGGGTGCCTTTGGGCTTGATCCTCATGCAGCCGGACCTGGGGACCGGGCTGGTTTATGTGGCGATCCTCTTTGGCATGCTGGTGGTGTCCGGCGCTTCCCTGCCAAAAATCCTGCTTTTGATCGGCGGTGGTCTGGCAGCGGTGGTTTCCTGGATCACAGGACATTATCTTTGGGGATGGTGGATGCCCCTTAAAGACTACCAATTGATGCGGCTGGTGGTTTTTGTGAACCCGGATGTGGATCCCCGCGGGTGGGGCTGGAACATCATCCAGGCCAAGATCACGGTGGGTTCCGGAGGCCTTTGGGGACGGGGCTGGGGGAAGGGGCCGCAAACGCTGAACGAGTTTCTTCCGGAGCAGTGGACCGATTTCATTTTCTGTGTTCTTGGCGAAGAATTTGGATTCATCGGGGCCTTTGTCCTTCTGCTTTTGTTTTTCATTCTGATCTGGAGAGGCATCCGAATCGCGGGACAGGCAAAGGACACTTATAGTGCTTTGGTGGCGGTGGGCGTCGTCTCGATGATCGTCTTTCATATCTTGCAGAATATCGGCATGGCCGTCGGTATCATGCCCATTACCGGAATCCCGCTGCCCTTGGTCAGTTATGGCGGCAACTCGCTGCTGGCCAATATGATCGCCCTAGGCATACTAATGAATGTTCATATATACAAAGAGCCTTTTATTATATGATGTTCCGAAATATAAACAATTCCGGACAAAAAAAAATAAAAAAAAGGGCTGGAAACCGTGCGCAAAATGGGGTAGAATAGAGCCTGCAGAGAACAAAAGAATAGGAGCGCAGCGCGTATGTTACCAGAACGCGAATATCAGGAGTACTTGGCGCTGCGGATCATAGCACAGAGTGTTTCACCCGTTGGCTCAGGTTATCTAAGCCGTGAGATGAAGAAGATGGGTCAAATGATCAGCGAAGCAACCGCCGGTCGGATCCTGAATCGCTTGGACCACGGTGGGTATACCATGAAGGTTGGCTTTCAAGGACGCACATTGACGGACGCAGGCAGCGCTTATTTCAAGGATCTTGAAGTGCGCAAGACCAGATCGGATCAAGGCGAGGAATTCTTCAGTGTTCTGCACAACCAGACCAAAGAACGCCTGATTGACATTTTGGTGGCACGAAAAGCAATTGAACGGGAACTTGCCAGACTGGCTGCAGAACATGCGACGCCGGACGAAATCAACGAAATGTGGGCAATCCAGAGAGCTCAATACGAAATGGCTTCCCGCCCTGATGGCGCCGCGGAACAGGATGTGCTGTTTCATCGAGCGATTGCCAGAGCTGCAAGAAATCCGGTCTTAGAATCAGCCATCGAGCTGATCCGACAGGATGGGCAGCTGACGCCGGTCTTTGAATACATCCGCAGAACGGTGCACAGTGTGGTATCCTATGATCATGCCCAGGTGATCCGGGCGATTGAGAATCACGATTCTGACCAGGCCGAGCAGGCGATGGTCAGACATATCGAGAATCTGATCAGCGACGTGAAGAAGTACTGGAGCAAGATCAACACAGTATAATTGAATAAGCCAAACCGGGAGACAAATTTTTTTATGCGATACTGCTCATCATTGATGAGCGAGGGGGGATAAATAAATGGAAACCTGTTTAAAAAAAGTCATGGACGCAGTTGACATCGAAACCTTTTTTGTCTGCAAGGACGAAGAGGAGGGCAGGGATCTGGCCTTGAAGCTCTTGGAGAAATTCGGTCTGAAGGACACGGACATCGTGTTCATCGAGCATTCCGGCGCCGGCGCCCGCGTCAGAGCCCGCGGCTATCTCTATCGTGCCGGAGACCAATATGCATGGCTGGAAGGAGACAAATAACATGGATAAGGATAAAAAAATCTTGCTTGCCCCTCTGGATCCTGTGCATGATATCGGTCTCAAAATCATGAACAGAGCTTTGAAGGAAAACGGGTATGAAACGATCCTTCTTCCTCCGGACTATCAGCCTGAAGAAATCATCAAGTCAGCCTTGGAAAATAAAGTTGGCGCCGTTCTTGTGAGCCGTACTTTGGGCTATGGCGTTGCGGAGCTGCTCTCCAAATTTATCGACCAGGCGGAAGCCGTCGGACTTCGTGAACACGTGAAGATCGCCATTGGCGGCATGGGCATCCGGGTTGAACTGGCTCAGGAGCTGGGCTACGACGCCGGCTTCGGACCCGGCACCGTTCCCGAACAGGTTATCGCTTTCATCGAGGAACGGGAACCTAAGCTTGACCTTTCCGGCGCCATCAAATCGAAAAAGAACATAACCGATGGTTACGATTATGTTTATGGAAATAAAAAAATCGAAGCCCTGCTTGACAAGATCGCCGAAGAAACTCTGGCATGGGCCTCCACGAAGACCAGCAAGGCCGTGTTGCGCGCTGAGCTGCGCCGCAAGCTGATGGATCTGCCGGACGGGCCCGAAAAGGATGCCGCGAAGCAGGAATACATCCAGCTCTCCGATGAAAAGATCCGCAATTTCTATCAGAACGGCACCATGCCGCCTTACACCCGGCCGCTGTCCGACCATGAAATGTCCGAGCTGGCCAAATATGTGAAAACCACCAAAGACCGGATGCGCATGAAGAAACTGCAGAAGGTTGAAGAGAATCCCACCGTCTTCATCCAGTATGGAACCGGCTGCCCTTTCATGGACGTCGCCCACATCAAGGTCGGCGAATCCTGGGGCGCCGATGGTGTGGTTCATTTTGACCCCTCCTGGGGTGCCCGCACCGAAGGGTTCCTGGAAGGCTATCTGACCCATGAGCAGGACGGCACCATCATTTCCCCGGAAAATCTTCAGGTCATCAAGGCGTCTCTGGAACCCTCCACCCTGTGGCAGGTCCGTGCGCACCGCGGCCTGAATACGCCGGAAACGGTCCTCCTGGCCGGAAAGATCGGCGCAGATATGACCAAGATCAACATTGCCTACGGTTCATTGGGCGGCGGCACCGATCCGGCCCGTCTGACGGTGGACGGGATCCAATGCATGAAATATGCCAAAGAATTCAGCATGCCCTTTGACGTGGTGACCAATGAAGAGCTTTGTGGCGTGCCTGCCGCGAAAGCCTTTGCCGGCATGCTGACCACGGCCCACATTGCCATCAAGCTGGGATGCAGGCCTGTGCTTCAGCCGTTGTTCGTCTACTCTCCCGAAGTGATGATCACCGGGGAGATGGAAGATAATTACGTCGACTTCAACGCTGCAAAAATAAAAGCGCTGAGAAGCATCATCGACGCACCGATCTGGCCAGGCGCCCCCATCGGCTTCCTGACTCAGACCGAAGACCGGGTGCAATCCTCCCTGTCCACCGCGATGCACGGCGCGCTGGCTTCTTCTCTGGGTGTTGAAGCGATTTCCATCGCCTCCTCCGACGAAGCCTATTCCGGCGGCCCCATTGCCGGCCCTTCCCGGATCGACACCTTGACGGCCGTGAAGGAAGCCTTCCGCTTCTTCGGCGGTGCAGGCATCAAGCCCACGGAAGCCGCCGATACCATGGCGGAAAAAATCGTCGCGGGCATCATTGACACCCTGGAAAAGGCCGCTGAATGCGAAAGCTTCGCGGAAGCCCTGTATGCCGGAATTTACGGCAGCACCGCGGAAGGGGCTTACCCCGGACGCGGCGGCAAAGACTCCCTCATGGACCAGTAGGTTGACCGCCACCGTTATCTCAGGTTGTTATCCGGCCCTTTGACCGGCAGCAATAAAGAAAAATATTTTTTAAGGAGTGGTTTCCAAATGGCAAAGTTTAAGTACAAGACTCAAATGTATCAGAACCTGTACGCAAACATCAAAAACATTTATGCTGAATGCGCTCAGGCAGCAAAAGAAATCGGCATTGCCGATGAACTGGTCAAACTGAAAGAAGAAGGTCGCGGCACCTTTGGTCTGACCGGCGGCGTTTCCGGCTGCCCCGCTCCCCTGCGTGACGACGTTCTCGCTTTCAGCGAAAAAGAAGCCAAATCCGTTAAAGGTCTGGCCGGCTACGTTGAAGAAATCCGTTACATGGTCAAAGATGTTTACGGCCCTGAATACGATGCTTGCCCCACCGCAACCTGCGAAGCCGGCATCAACGTCTGCTACACCAGCATGTTCATGCCTCCTGTCATGGGCGCTGGCGACAACTATCGTGCCCGCTACATCGCCCCTATGGAAAAGCATTTCCATCATCAGGGTGGCTATGGCCGTCCCTTCCCCCCCAAGTATAAAGACATTATCGCCAACAGAGGCTGCACCGCAGGCGAACTGGGCATGCAGGGCAAAAGACAGCCCAACCTGGACGTTCTGGTCACCAGACTGGAAGGCGCTGACTACAGCAACCACGGCATCCAGTACTTCCCCTGCACCATGCTGAGCGGCGTCAAAGGCGAAGCCAACAGACCTGTCTTTGAAGAAATGGCTGCCCGTCATGCCACCATGTTCAGCGGCATCACCTCCATCGGCTATGACACCCCCGGTTACGGCTACGGTGACAAAGACGAGAACGGCACGCCGATCCTGCAAAAAGTTCTGGCTGACGTTGCCCACAAATACGATGTTCCCTATGTGGTTGACGCTGCATGGAACATTCCTTTCATCGGCCATGACATCCGCAAAACCGGTGCTGACGCTATTGTCTACTCCATGGACAAAGCTTCCGGCTCCTCCATCTGCGGCATGATCATCGGTAAAGAAGACATCATGGTCAATGCTCGCCGTGCCATGGGCTTCGCCGGCAACCGTTACGGTTCCCTGAGCTCCTACGGCAAAGCCGTCAGCGTTGCCTTCGATCCCGGTAAAGAAGGCCTCTGCGGCGCCGTTGCTGCCATGCGCGTTCTGAAAGACAATCCCAAGCTGATGACCGATCCTGTGGATGGCATGTATGACATCATCGTGGAAGAATTCAAGAAGGGCATTGCTCCCGAATTGCTGAAGGGCTTCACCTTCACCAAGACCTATGGCTCTGCCGCGGTTGAAATCAACTACGAACATACCTGGGACAATGGCCAGATGGGTATCCCCATCTTCTCCATCGAAGACATGTACGGCGGAACCAATATCTTCCAGGAAGGTATCGGCGCTATGGGCATGATCCCCACCATCGCTTACGACGGCAACATCTATGTTTCCACCGGTCTGAACACCTTGGACGACACCGGTGCTCTGATCCCCGAAAGAGTCAGACTTGCCATCCGTGGCTTGATCGCTCTGATCAACATCACCTGCAAATACGCTGGGATCATGGACTAATCTCCTGCCGCCAAGCAAGAATTGCATCGAAAGGTTCCCCTTCGCGGGGAACCTTTTTTTGTGGAATAATGGTATAATAAGAGAAGGTTTACGACAGAGCCTCGTGATCCATGATCGGCAAAACAGAAACATGCGGAGGATGACATGAGAAGCGACATTGAAATTGCCCAGGCCGTACAGCCGCTGCCCATTGAGGATGTGGCGGCCAAACTCGGACTCTCAGCAGAAGACATCAGCCATTACGGCAAGTTTAAGGCCAAAGTCGATTATCGTTTGCTGCAGCGCTTGGCAGACCGGCCGGAGGCCAAGCTGGTGCTGGTCACGGCCATCAATCCGACGCCTGCCGGAGAAGGAAAGACAACGACCACGGTGGGGCTGGGGGATGCCTTTGCACGGCTGGGCCATAAGGCGATCATTACCTTGCGGGAACCTTCCCTGGGACCGGTTTTTGGCGTCAAAGGCGGCGCTGCCGGCGGCGGGTATGCACAAGTGATCCCCATGGAAGATATCAATCTCCATTTTACAGGCGATTTCCATGCCATCGGGGCAGCCAACAATCTTCTGGCTGCCATGCTGGACAACCATATTTACCATGGGAATACGCTGAACATTGACCCCAGGCGCATCATCTGGCGGCGGGCGATGGATATGAATGACCGCCAGCTGCGCAACATCGTGGATGGTCTGGGCGGCAAGGCCAATGGCTTCCCCAGGGAGGATGGGTTTGACATTACCGTCGCCTCGGAAGTTATGGCAGTCTTTTGCCTGTCCAAGGATCTGATGGATCTTCGTGAACGATTGTCGAACATCATCGCAGCCTACACTTATGCCGGGGAGCCGGTCACCGCCGGGCAGCTTAAGGCCCACGGCGCCATGACCGCGCTGTTGAAGGATGCCTTCAATCCCAATCTGGTGCAGACCTTGGAGGGAACGCCCGCGTTCATTCATGGCGGGCCTTTTGCCAACATCGCCCATGGCTGCAACAGCTTGATGGCGACTCAGCTTGCCTTGAAGCTGGGGGATGTGGTGGTCACGGAGGCGGGCTTCGGTGCAGACCTGGGCGCCGAGAAATTCTTCGACATCAAATGCCGGGCCGGGAATCTCAAGCCCAACGCCGTGGTCCTGGTGGCCTCGGTCAGGGCGCTGAAGCATCATGGCGGCTGTTCCAAAGACAGCCTTTCCAAAGAAAACCTGGAAATGCTGGAACGGGGCATGGAAAACCTTGTTCAGCATATGGATAACATTCAGACGGTTTACCGGCAGCCGGTGGTGGTGGCCATCAACCGCTTCCCCACGGATACCGAGCAGGAACTGGCGATGGTGGTTGAGGTCTGCCGGGGACGGAATGTGCAGGTTTCGGTTTCCGAAGTCTTTGCCAAGGGCGGAGAAGGCGCCTTGGAACTGGCCGGAATGGTGATGAAAGCCATGAAGCCGGACGGCGGCAATCATCCGGTCTATGACAGCGAGCTGCCGCTGGCTGATAAGATCCGCACCATCGCTTCAAACATCTATGGCGCTCAAGGTGTGGTTTTTGAGAAAAACGTCGAAAAGCAGCTGGAGGATTATGCAGCCATGGGCTATGGCCATCTTCCCGTTTGCATGGCCAAGACCCAGTATTCCTTGTCGGATGATCCGGCGCTACTGGGCCGTCCCAGGGACTTCAGCATCAAGGTCCGCCAGGTCAGGCTGTGCGCAGGCGCCGGCTTTGTGGTGGCGCTCACTGGAGAGATCATGACCATGCCGGGCTTGCCGAAGATTCCCACTGCGGAGAAAATCGACGTGGATGCGGATGGCAGGATCTCGGGGCTGTTTTAAAATGCCGTGAGGCAGTCGGCTGTATTTTCGATAAAGACTAGGACAAAAAAGACTCCCGCTGCTGAATTCGCAGCGGGAGTTGTCGATATGGGCAAGCCGAAGCGCACATTTTCTATTCCGTTCAGGTCCGGCGGGCTTCTTTGATGCGCACCAGCTCGGCGATCAGCGCGGTGGTGCCCTCCAGACCAAGAATGCTGCTGTCCAAGGCGTAATGATAGCTGTCGATCTTGCCCCAGCGGGTGTCTGAATAATAGTTATAGTATGCAGCACGCCGTTTGTCGATTTTTGAAATGGTTTCCTCAATGCGGGCCACCGGCATCTGGTATTCTTCGATGGCCCGTTGGATCCGGATCTTCATGGGTGCATGGATAAAGATGCCGACGCAGCCGGGATCGTCCTTCAGAACGTAATTGGCGCAGCGCCCGATGATTACGCAGGAACCGGCGGCCGCGGCTTCCCGGATCACTTTGGACTGGGCGATGAAGAGTTTGTCCTGAATGGGCAAATTGTATTCGAAGCCGGCTTGGCTTCCCAGGGGAAAGTCACCGATGAGGCTGGAATAGAGAAACCCGCTGGCTGCCTTTTCATCCGCCTGCTCATAAACCTCCGGACTGAAACCGGTTTTTTCGGCGGCCAAGGTAATGAGCTTTTTGTCATAAAAGGGGATATTCAGACGCTCCGCCAGTTTCTGACCGATGCTCCGGCCGCCGCTGCCAAATTGTCTGCCAATGGCGATGATGGTTCGGTTGACCATAGACAACTCTCCTTCTCAGAGCATTTTCCCATTTTCAAAATTGACATAGGTATCGTCACCAGCCACGGGGCTGTCCTGTCCGGCGGTTAATTCGGTGACAAGTTCATGGAAACATTCCCTTTCTTCCATCGGGACCAGGACGGAGAAACGGACCTTGTCGGCATAAGACACATTCTGGATCCGATAATCCCTCTGTTCAAATTCTCTCTGAAAGCGGCCAATCATGGAATAGTCGGTTTCCAGGAGATAAGAGGCATAAGGCTGTCTTTGAATGATCCGCCCCGCCGTCAGTCCGATTTTCGCCCCCTGGGTATAGGCCCTGACCAGACCGCCAGCGCCCAGCTTGATCCCGCCGAAATAGCGGGTAATCACCAGCGCCACATCGACCAGGCCTTCTTTATGAATGACTTCCAGGGCAGGCCGCCCGGCAGTGCCTTGGGGTTCCCCGTCATCACTGCATCGCTGGAGTCTTCCGTCGATGCCGATCACATAGGCCCAGACGTTGTGGGCCGCATCCCAATGTTTTTTCCGGATCGTTTCGATAAAGGCCAGTGCTTCGTCCTCGGTCGCCACCGGCAGGGCATAGCCGATGAAGCGGGAGCGCTGGATCACCACCTCATCCTGTCCCGGTCCATAGATGGTTTTATAAGGCTGCAGCATGAAAACCTCCTGAAAAGCACTTCAGGAATGTATTTGACACAATCCCCCGGATTCCTGCTTGCAGGAACCAAGCGATTCAGAGTATAATCTAATCAGGAAAGGTTTCAAAATGGCGGACGTCTATTCTTAATTCTATGGGGTACAGGGCCTCCAACGATTTCAAAGGAGGTGGGGCAAGATGAAGTTTCGAAAAATCAATGAAGATAAAGTTCAGATCATTTTAACGGTTCAAGATTTGGAAGAGAGGGATTTCAGGCGCTGGGAATTTATTCCCATGAGTCCGAAGCTGCAGGATTTTTTCCGTGATCTTCTTGAAAGAGCCTATAAAGAATGCGGATTTGAGATCAACGATGATTCTCAATTGGTGGTGGAAGCCTACCCGCTGAACTCGGATACCTTTGCGATCATCCTGACCCGGATCCCGGCAGGATCCCAGGGTGAGATCGCAGGTGCGATTCATTTGAACAGTTTCGAGCGGGATGCCGACGACGACGTCGAGTATCTTGAGCGGGGCTGCAAGCAAGTCTGGTGTTTTCCCAACGTGGAGACCTGTACACAAGCCTCCGCATGCATGGACTTTGAAGCCATCGAGGCAAGCACATTGTATAAATTCCAAGACCAATATTACCTGGCAATCACCACGATGACCGACCGCCATCTGGATGTGTCGGCTATTGCGGGAGAGTATGGCGAATGGACCTTCTTGGGCCAGAGCTTTTTCCAGGAGCATGGCAAGGTATTGATCCCTGACCATGCGGTCAACAACCTGGCGGCAATGGTCAGGCCTGAAGGCTGAACTTGATCCAGCCAAGGTATACGATGACAGTTCTGAAATCCGACCTTTTCCGGGCTGTGGCTCCCACAGCCCGGTCATTTTGATTTTGAGAGGTGCTTTTAAGACCATGAATGTGATTATAATCACAAAAGAACAAAAAAAGGAGATCCTGAACATCCTGTCCCAGCACTATCAGGGCATCGGGACGGCTCTGGAATTCAATTCGCCTTTCCAATTGCTGGTGGCGACGGCGTTGGCTGCCCAGACCACGGATGTCCAGGTGAACAAGGTGACCCGACGGCTGTTTGCCGACTACCCGGACGCCGAATCCATGAAGGACATCACAGCGGAAACCCTGATCCCCTACATTCAAAGTCTGGGTTTATATAAGAATAAAGCGAAAAACATTGCGGCAGCAGCCCAGAGGCTGCTGACCGAATACGGAGGCGAAGTGCCCGCTGACCGGGAAGCCTTGATGACTTTGCCGGGCATAGGCCGCAAAACCGCCAATGTGGTTCTGGCCAATGCCTTCCATATTCCGGCCATGGCGGTGGACACCCATGTGTTTCGCGTTGCCAACCGGCTGGGTTTGGCGGCTTCCGAAACGGTGGAGGGTGTGGAAAAACAGCTTTGCGCGCTGATCCCCCCGGAGGACTGGGCGGATGCCCACCATTGGCTGATCTGGCATGGACGCCGCTGCTGTAAAGCCCAGAAGCCGGATTGCGGCCGCTGCCCGGTAGGACCTTTATGTCCTTACCTCCGAAACTGCGGGTAATTTAAGAAGCTGTTTTCGGATGCTAGGCAGGGCGAGAGGAATCGACTATAATGAGACCTAGTATGAAATGATTGCAATACACTTTGGAATGAAGGAGGGGTCGGATGATTGATCGTGTGGCTGTACTGACCGGCGGCGGAGACGCACCGGGACTGAACGGGGTGATCCGGGGGGTGGTGCGAACCGCTCAAAACCGGTATAATGCGGAAGTTTATGGATTTATGGACGGGTTTAAAGGACTGATCGAAAACCGGTACGTCAAGCTTGATGCACAGAACACATCGGGGATCCTGCATCGGGGCGGCACGATCCTGGGCACCAGCAACCGGGACAACCCTTTCCGTTTTCCGGCTGGCCGGGATGCCCAGGGCAACCTGCAGTTCATCGATGTTTCGGATCAGGCGATCCAGAACCTGGAGGCGCTGGGCATCCAAGTCCTGATTGTCATCGGCGGAGACGGCAGCTTGCATATTGCCCATGAATTTGCCGAAAAGGGGGTTCGGGTGATCGGCGTTCCCAAGACCATCGACAACGATCTGGAAGGCACCGACCAAACCTTTGGTTTTGACACCGCCGTCAATACCGCGATGGAGGCTTTTGACCGTCTGCATACCACGGCGGAGTCCCATCACCGGATCATGGTGGTGGAACTGATGGGACGTTACGCCGGATGGATCGCCCTTCATGCCGGCATTGCGGGCGGCGCCGATGTGATCCTGATCCCCGAAATACCCTATGATGTGGATTGCATCATCCGGAAAATCCGGCAGCGTTGTGCGCAGGGAAAGCATTTCAGTCTGGTATCGGTGGCAGAAGGCGCCACGGAAAAAGAAGGCTCCATGGTGGTGGCGGCTCACATTGAGGACAGCACCGATCCGATCCGTTTGGGCGGCGTGGGCCAGGTGGTGGCCACAAAGCTCAGCCAGGCCACCGGATTGGAAAGCAGGGCCACCGTTTTGGGCCATCTGCAGCGTGGCGGCAGCCCCATGGCCTTTGACCGCATTCTGACCACCCGGCTGGGCGTCAAGGCCATGATCCAGGCCGTGGAAGGCCCTTGGGACCGGATGGTGGCGCTGAGGTGCGGCGAAATCACGGTGATCCCCATCCTCGACGCCATCAGCAAAACCAAAAACGTGGATCCCCAAAGCGAGATCGTCCAGGCGGCCAGGGCCATCGGGGTATGTATGGGAGATGATGATTGAGATGACGGGCCAAAAAAACAAAGAGGGCAGCTTGATCAAGGAAAAGGCTATGGGTGCGGAGGAGATCCTCTTGCGTCGGCCCGCCTATGTGGAGGTCGATCTGGATTGCATCCGTCAGAATGTGAAAACCTATTTGTCCCTGCTGAAGCCGGACACAAGGCTCATGGCCATTGTCAAGGCCGACGCTTACGGCCATGGCGCAGTCCCGGTCGCCCGGGCGGCCACCGAAGCGGGGGCCCGATGGCTGGGGGTTGCCTTGACCCAGGAAGCGGCCCAGCTGCGGGATGCCGGTTTTCGGCAGCCGATCCTGGTCCTGGGCTATGCCGATCCGCAGGATTACGAATATATGGTGCGGCAGCAGATCCGACCGGCGATTTACACGCTGGAACAGGGGCTGGCCTATGGGGATGCGGCGCGTGCGGCGGGAATCCGAGCGCCGATCCACCTCAAGGTGGATACCGGCATGGGACGTCTGGGCTTTTTGCCGGGTGAGGAAGCGCTTCAGGAAATCCTTCAGCTGGCCCGGCATCCTCATTTAGAGATCGAAGGTCTCTTCACCCACTTTGCGAAAGCGGATGAGAACGATCAAACCAGCGTCAAAGGGCAGGCGGCGTTGTTTAAACAGTTCACCGGACAGATCAAAGACCGGGGACTGGCGATTCCGATCTGCCATTGCGCCAATACCGCCGCAGCTATGAAGCTACCCGAAGCCCACATGGACATGATCCGGCTTGGCATCGGCTTATACGGACTCTATCCTTCCGAAGACTCAAAGCAATGGGGGATTCAGCTGGCGGAAGCCATCTCTCTGAAAAGCTGCCTGAGTCATGTCAAAGCGGTGCCGGCGGGGACATCCCTCAGCTATGGCCATACCTGGACCGCCTCCCGGCCTTCGGTTATCGGAACGCTTCCCATCGGCTATGCCGACGGAGTGTCCCGTCTTTTATCCAATCGGGGAGCAGCCCTGGTGGATGGCAGGAGGGTGCCGATGGTTGGCCGCGTCTGCATGGATCAGCTGATGCTGGATCTGACCGGGCTGCCCGGAATGAAGCCGGGCCAGCCGGTGGTCTTGCTGGGACGGCAGGGGGCGGAACGGATCCCGGTGGACGAAGTGGCGGGGCTTTTAAATACCATCAACTATGAAATCGTCTGCGATTTGTCATGCCGGCTGCCTCGCCGTTATGTCAATGCGTAGCGGAAAGGTTGTGCTTCAATGAAAATCAAGGTATGCGTCGGCAGCTCCTGCCATCTGAAAGGGGCTCCGGCGGTGATCACAGCATTTCAGGAAGCCATCAGCCGGCAGCCGTCAGAACATGCGGAACTGGAACTGGGCGGCTGCTTTTGTCAGGACCATTGCCAGGAAGGGGTCGTTGTCCGGGTGGACGGCCGTCTCTACACCAATGTGACGCCGGATATGGCGGAGTCCCTGCTGAAGGAAGGAGTCGAGCCGGGTGAATGAATATATATGGACCCAGCAGGCAGAATGCCGGGACTGCTATCGCTGCCTGCGGAATTGTCCGGTAAAATCCATCAGTTTTGTGACCAAACAGGCCAAGATCGATCCGGATCGCTGCATCCTTTGCGGGCGCTGCGTGGTGGAGTGCCCGCAAAAAGCAAAGGTTTATCAGAACCAGACGGAAAAGGTCCTCAAGATGCTTCAGGAAGACCGTCCGGTGGTGCTGAGTCTGGCGCCCAGCTACCTGGCCAGCTTTGAGCAGCCGCCGCATTCGTTGTTTGAGGCGATTTGCCAGGCCGGGTTTGCTGACGTGGAGGAAACGGCCGTCGGCGCGGCTCTGACAACCCGCGAATACCGCAGGCTGCTCCGGACGCCGGAATGGCAGGAAAAAACCGGATTATCCACCTGCTGCCCGGTGATCGTCAGCCTGGTTGAAAAATATTACCCGAAGCTGCGGCAGAATCTTTTGCCGGTCTTATCCCCCATGGCCGCTCACAGCCGGCTGATCCGTTCCCGCATGGGCGAGGACTGCCGTGTGGTGTTTGCCGGCCCCTGCATTGGAAAACTGGAAGAAGCTCAGCGGTTCGGCCTGGATGCGGCGCTGACCTTTGGCCAGCTGAAGGTCCTGCTTCTGTCCCAGGCCCATAAGGCCAAAGTATCGGAGAAACCGGCCAAGTCCGAGTTTTCTTATCGGGGGCAATGGATCCCGACGCGCAGCTATCCCATCCACAACGGGGTCTTATACAGCGTGAAAGGCTCCTGGGGCAGCGACCAGGACTACTGGTCCATCGAAGGGATGGACCAATGCACGGAGGTCCTGAAGGCGCTGGAAAACGGCGACATCGATCCTGCGTTTATTGAAATGATGGCCTGCGTCGGCGGCTGCGTCGGCGGTCCCGCCATGGATTCCAAGAATACGCTCTACAAACGGAAACAGATCATCCAGGATACCATCAAAGCCAGCCAGGGGTGGCCTTTGGGCATGATTCCGGAAAGTCCGTGCACGATGGGAAAGGATTTCCATGACCAAGCGGTTGCTGATGAACGCTATACGGAAGAACAGATTCAGGAGGTCCTTCGGAAAATGGGCAAAAATACGCCGGAGGACGAACGGAACTGTGAAGGCTGCGGCTATTCCAGCTGCCGCGCAAAGGCCATCGGGGTTTTGTCCGGCTTGGCCACCATTGAAATGTGTATTCCTGCCATGCGCGCCAAAGCAGAATCCCTTGCTCATACGGTCATGGACAATACCCCCAACGCCGTATTGGTCCTGGACGAGGGGATGAACGTGCGGGATTTCAATCCTTCAGCCCAGACGCTTTTTTCTCAGATCCCCTTTTCGGTGGGGCTTGAGCTGAGCGGGTATTTGAACGCGGAGCCCTATACCCGGGCCTGCCGGTCAAAAACCAACACCTATGATTGCTGCATTGAATATCCTCAGTGGGGACTGGTCACACGGCAGACCATGGTGCCGATACCGGCAGAAAGGCTGTTGCTCCTGATAATTGAGAACGTGACGGAAAGGGAGCAGGAACGCCGGGAAATCGATGCCATGAAAACCAATGTGATGGAGAAAGCCAAGAAGGTGATCCATCAGCAAATGACCGTTGCCCAGACCATCGCCAGCCTCCTGGGTGAAACCACCGCGGAAACCAAGGCCACCCTCTATGAATTGCTGAAACACCTGGAGGGGGGAACGCCATGACCATCTCCTTCGAAATAGGGGTTGCTTCCCAGAACAAACATGATGAAGTCCTTTGCGGGGACGTGGTCGGCATCGAAAAGGACGAGAACTCCAGCGTGATCGTTCTATCCGACGGGCTGGGCAGCGGCGTTAAAGCCAACATTCTGGCCACCCTGACCGCCCGGATCGCCGGACGGCTGCTGATCCGGGGGGTGCCGCTGCAGGATGCGGTGGAAACCATATCCGAAACCTTGCCGGTATGTCAGGTCCGCAACCTGGCTTACTCTACCTTTTCGATCCTGCAGATCCGCCAGGATGGAAAAGGCTATTTGGTCCAATATGACAATCCGCCGGCGATCCTGCTGCGCCGCGGCAATGTAACGGCACTGCGGGGGGATGCCAGGGTCATCGGCCGGCGTGTGATCCGGGAGAGCAATCTGGAATTGGAAAACGGGGATATCCTGGTCCTTTGCAGCGATGGCGTGACCCATGCCGGAATTGAAGCCCTGCTGCCGCTGGGCCTTGAGGAAACTGGCCTGGTCAGGCTGCTGCGTCAGGAGATCAACCTGCGGAATTCTGCCCAGCTTATTGCGGAAGATATTTTGGAGTTTTGCGAAATGTACAGCGCAGGGACCCTGGGAGATGACACTACGGCGGTGGTGGTCAAGGTCCGTCCGGTCATCCAGGGCATCCTGCTGAGCGGCCCCCCCTTGGAAAAGAACGAGGATCAGATGATGGTGGACGCTTTTTTCGAAGGAGACCGACGCCGCGTCATTTGCGGCGGAACCTCGGCCAATATCGTCTCCCGCTTGAAAAACCTGCCGGTGACGGTGGACATGAATTACTCGGATCCGGAAATCCCGCCCGTTGCCCGTATGCCGGGTGTGGATCTGGTCACCGAAGGGATCCTGACCCTGACCCGCGTCGTGGAGATGCTGGAATCGGGCATGGTCCGGGTCAAGGAGAAGAAAGACGGCGCCGCCATGCTGCTGAAATGGCTCCTGGAATGCGATGAGATCGAGATGCTGGTCGGGCTCCGCATCAACAGCGCCCATTTGACGCCGGGACTGCCCTTCCATTTGGGGTTGCGCTCCTCGGTGCTGCAGCGGCTGAACGATTTGCTGAATCAGCGGGGAAAGCTTTGCCGCATTCGCTGGTATTAATGAGATCAAAGACTAATATCAATAAAAATTTGGAGGCATAAAATGACAAAGATCACTGTGGGTTTATGTGCCGGGACATCCTGCCATTTGATGGGCGGTATGGACCTGGTGACCGTGGTTGAGGAATTGAAGAAGAAGCTGGGGGATGATTTGCAGGTCCAGAAGCATACTTGTCTGAACCAGTGCCGCAAAGGGCCCAACGTCACCCTGAACGGCAGGCTTTTTTTAGGAATGACCCCTGAACAGCTGAAAAACGAGATCCTAGCCCTGCATGACCTCGAGGAGGAGAAGAATCAATGACCCTGCAAGTCAATGAAGTGACCAAAATACGCCGCAAAGTGCTGACGGAAACGGCCCGGCTCCATTGGAACGGGAGCCTTGTCAAGCAGGTGGACCAGCTTCCCGAACGGCTGACCGCCGAACATGAGCATCGTTACCGGTGCTGCGAATTCAAGGAAAAAGCCATTTACGCCGAGAGGATCAAACTGGCCATGGGCTTGAGCCTGACGCCGGAGCATGCCAAAAAAAGGCTGTCGACGCTGGCCCGCCATAGTTTGACGCATTCCCATGAAAAAAACCGGAGCCAGGTCGAGGTGATCGACATCGCCTGTGACGGCTGCCCAATCGATAAATACTTCATCACCAATGCCTGCCGGAATTGTCTGGGGCATAACTGCCAGCAAGCCTGCCCGCGGGGCGCCATCAGCATCGTGGGAAACCAGGCCTACATCGATCAGAGCCGCTGCGTGGAATGCGGTTTATGCCGCAAAGCCTGCAAATACGGCGCCATTCTGGAAGTGCATCGTCCCTGCGAAGCCGCCTGCCCTGTGAATGCCATCACCGCAGACCAGGATCGGAAAGCATACATTGATAAGGAAAAATGCACGGATTGCGGCAACTGCATGGTCAGCTGCCCCTTCGGCGCGATCTCGGACCACTCACAGCTTCTGAAGGTCATCGACTGGCTCAAAGGTGAAGAGAAAACCATTGCCATGGTGGCGCCCGCCGTGATTGGACAAATGGGCCAGAAAGAAAAACTGGGTCCTTTATTCCAAGCCTTGAAAAAATTGGGCTTTGACCGGGCCGAAGAGGTATCCTTCGGAGCGGATCTGGTGGCGCTGGGAGAGAGTGAGGAATTTGTCCAGCGGGTGCCGGAAAAGGATCCTTACCTGCTGTCTTCCTGTTGCCCGGCTTTTGTCAAGCTGGTCAAAGCCCATCGACCGGACCAGTCGGAACATATCTCCACCATGGTCAGCCCGATGGCGGCGCTGGCCAAGGTTATGAAAGAAGAAATGCCGGATTCCAAAGTTGTGTTTATCGGCCCTTGTATCGCCAAAAAGCGGGAAGCCATGGAAAGCAAGATTGTGGACGGCGTCCTGACCTTCGAGGAATTGGCGGCGCTGTTTGTGGCGGCGGACATCAACCTGGCTACGCTGGAGGCTATGCCGGAAGCGTCCTCCAGGGCTTCCAAAGACGGTCAGGGCTTCGCAGCCGCAGGCGGCGTCCGGGACGCCATGGCCAAAGGCCTGCAACGATACGGTCAAGTCGATTTTCGGGGCGGCTCTGCCCAGGGGCTGGACGAATGTCTGGCTCAACTGAAGCTTTTGGAAAAATCGGAAGCACCCTTTAATTTTCTGGAAGGGATGGCCTGCAGCGGCGGTTGTCTTGGCGGGCCCGGTGCTTTGGTGGATACCCGGCAAACCAAACGCTTCCTGGAGCTTCGCGGCAGTCAGCTGGCGTGCCAGGCCTCCGGTGACAATCCGGAAGCCCTGGAAAAAGTGAAAGAATTTGGACACCATCTCCATAAACAATCTAA
>CALMWJ010000004.1 GCA_937873525.1 uncultured Peptococcaceae bacterium
GCTGCAGCATCGCAGTTTGCTCCTCAATGGCGGCAGCGGCCTGACAGCTCCCTGTGCTAAAGCTCTTGGATATCTCATCCAGGTCCTGCACTTGATGAACGGTGCCCCGGCACGCTTCTTCTATCCTGCGAATGGCTGCCAGGATCACCTGCGCCCTCTTGGTTACCGCGAAGCTGGTGTTCTGGAGTTCATTCAGATAGGCATCGACCTGCTGCACGGTGCTGACGCCTTCGCTAGCCTGTGCGGCCCCATCCTGGATCGCCCGGATCGCAAGATCGATCTCTGCCTGCATGCGGACCGCGATCTCTCGGATCTGTTTGCTGGCTTCATCGGACTGTCCCGCCAGCGCTTTGACCTCATCCGCCACCACAGCAAACCCTTTGCCATGCTCTCCGGCCCGAGCCGCTTCGATGGCGGCATTCAGCGACAATAAATTCGTCTGCCTTGTGATTTTGGAGATCGTATCCGAAAACGAACGGATTTCTTTGGATTTTTCCCCCAGCTCTTGGATGATCCCAGCGGTTTGTTCCACCGTCCGGTTTACGGTCATTACCTTTGCCATGGAGGTTTTGAAGATTTCCATCGCTCGGACGGCATTGGCGCTGGCCCTCTCGGAGGATTCCGAAACCTGTCCCGCATGATCCGCGGACATCGTCACCTGCTGAAATACTTCATCCATAGACTTGGATACCTGCTCAACCCGTTGAGCCTGCTGAGATGCGCCGTCGGCGATCCCGGTGATCACGCGGCTGATTGCATCGGCAGCTTGACCGGCTTCGCTGAAGCATTGGTTCAGGTCACTGATTTCCGATACCACGATGCGCGTGTTGTGCTTGATCTCGTGAGTAATGGATACCAAGTTCCCGGTCATCTTCTGAAAGGTTTGAGCCAGAATACCGATCTCGTCCGTGCCTGCTTTTTCAAAGGTGACCGTCAAGTCCCCGTCTTTGATCTGTTCCGCCTTGGCTTTGAGCCGGCTCAAGGACCGGACGAGAATGATGGATAAGCCTTCACCGAAAAAGAATCCCAACAGGATCACGCAGAAGATGATCAGGGCAAGACGCTTCTTAAAAACTTCAAGCTGGTTCACCATCTTGCTGGCATCAAAATCCGCCCCCAGTATCCCTACAATGCGGCCAGAGGGATCTTTGATGGGAATATAGGCGGAAATCAAGCTTCCCCAGTCACCGGAATCCATCTCATAGCCGGAGGCACCCTGGAAACAGGCCATCATGACCTCGGTGATCTCATCCTCCGGTTCGCCCAGGGACGATATTTCCTCATCCCCCTCGAAGGTGCCGTCCACGACGTAGACATAAGCGTCGGGAGCGGTCTGACGCATCGTATAAAGATAAAGCAGACCGGTGGCTTCCCGGATGCCGTTCAGATAGGTCTGTATCTCCCGGTAAGTTTCGGTCTGCATATCAGCGGGACTCTGCAGCCGGTCAAATTCCGCCGGGTCGATCTCTTCCACAATGGATTGGATAATGGATAAAGCCGTGTCACCCACAGCGCTCTCAATGTTGGAAACCGCCTGATGGTATGAATAATAGCCGATGCCAATGGAGGAAAACAGGATCAGTGCCAAAAAACTTCCGGTGATCTTGGTTCGTAAAGAGAAGGTCTTTATCATGAATTGCCGCTTCAGTGCCATCGTGTCCTCCCTGCTCGTTGCATAGGGTCTTGCCCGCGCCGATGCTTCGACCCGCATATTATTTCGACCGTCAGGACAATTTATTAACATCTGAAACGAATTTATTAATATTTTTTTTGCACGCACTCGGAAGCTTGGAACACCGGCTTTGACTGGAACATAGAAAAAGCCTTCCCAAATGGGAAGGCTTGAGCTTTTGGTGCGGACGAGAGGACTTGAACCTCCATGACCTTGCGATCACTAGAACCTGAATCTAGCGCGTCTGCCAATTCCGCCACGTCCGCTTAAACAAGTATTATTCTAACGGTTGCCGCCGTCTTTTGTCAATATGGCTGGGGCGGTAGGACTCGAACCTACGAATGACGGAGTCAGAGTCCGTTGCCTTACCAACTTGGCGACGCCCCAATGAGTTCAAAAGTGGTGGAGGGAGAAGGATTCGAACCTTCGAAGGCAGTGCCAGCAGATTTACAGTCTGCCCCCTTTGGCCAACTCGGGAATCCCTCCACAATTCATTGATGGAGCCGACAATAGGACTCGAACCTACAACCTGCTGATTACAAGTCAGCTGCTCTACCAATTGAGCTATGTCGGCAAGAAAGAATGGCGGAGCCGACGAGAGTCGAACTCGCGATCTCCTGCGTGACAGGCAGGCATGTTAGGCCACTACACCACGGCTCCGCATTATGGGGATAGGCTCGTTAAAGCCCAAATCTAGAAACAAGTTGGTGACCCGGACGGGAATCGAACCCGTGTTACAGCCTTGAAAGGGCCGTGTCTTAACCGCTTGACCACCGGGCCACATAAGGATTTTAATGCACCTGAGAAAATGGTCGGGGCAGAGGGATTCGAACCCCCGACCCCCTGGTCCCAAACCAGGTGCGCTACCAAGCTGCGCTATGCCCCGCTTGACGTGACAAAATGTATTGTAGCAAATAACCGAATCATCGTCAAGGCTTTTGGGAAAGATTTTTTGTTTTTATCCTCAAACTTTTCGTTGTAAGCCTTTTGTTGCAGCAGCCGGGTTCCTCGGCGTTCGCCAAACGCCGGTCAGCCGATTTCGCTGCCAAAACAACAATACCCTGATGATCCGTAAAAAAACCTCTTGCCCGTGACCGGGCAAGAGGATCATATCCTGGTCGGAGCGACAAGACTTGAACTTGCGGCCTCTACCACCCCAAGGTAGCGCTCTAGCCAAACTGAGCTACGCCCCGACAGCCAACAAAGTAGATTATAAAAGAAATATGGCGTCCTGTCAAGCCAAAAACGGCAATTCTTTTATTCTCACCCCTCGAGCCCTCTGATCATTCAATACGGTCTTTGATTTCCATCAGACTGACCTGACATGCCCCTTCCGAGGCTATTTTCAGATGGTAGGTTTTTGCGGTGATCCCCGCCTTTTGCCAGGTGTCACGGATGATCTTTTGCAGCAGCTCCGGGTTGTCCCTGCAGAAAACCAGTACGGTCGGACCGGAGCCTGACAGGCATGCGCCCAAGGCGCCCTGGTCTAAAACAGCGTCCATAACGGCCTGGAGGCCGGTTATGAGCGGTCTGCGATAGGGCTGATGGAGTTTGTCCTGCATGCCTGTTTTCAACAGTTCATAGCGGCCTGTGACCAAGGCTGCCGCCAGCAAGCCCGCGCGGCTGACATTGAAGGCGGCGTCTTGAAGACTGACCTTTGCCGGCAAGGCTGACCTGGATTTTGAGGTTCTGAGTTCAAAGTCCGGCACACCGGCTATGATATCCAGAGGCTGGGGCGGAAGGCTGCGAAGAACATGGACCTTTCCATTCTCTTTGGCCGAAATCACAAAACCGCCGGATATGGCCGGAGCGGCATTGTCAGGATGCCCTTCCAGGGTGCTGGCCATCGCGATCAGACGATCGTCGTCCAGTCGGGTCCCCAGCAGGATATCTGCCGCTTTCAGGCCGGCGACGGTCAAGGTGGCGCTGCTGCCCAAGCCTCTGGCTCTGGGAATCCTGGCGCGGATCCCGATTTCGATGGCCGGCAGAGGCTGCTTGACCTGCTCCGCCAGATAAACCGCGGCGGCGGCGGCCAAATTCCGGGCAGGCAACAAGGAAAAGCCGGAAGGGAAAGCCCTTCCGCCTTTTTCTCGAATCACAAAATCATTGTACAGGTCCAATGCGATGCCGAAAGCGTCAAATCCCGGCCCCAGATTGGCTGAGGTCGCCGGCACCCGAAGATAGATCATGCTCAGGCATCTCCTTCGACCCGCAGAACTGTGACGATTTTCCGGGTCACAGGCATGCTTTCGATTTCTTTAAGGGCCGCTCTGAGATCGCCTTCACGGACTTTATGGGTCACAATAACCAGTTCCGCATCACCGCCCTGAAGGTTGGTCTGCAGAACAGACGCCAGGCTCACCTGATGGTCTCCCAAGGATTTGGTCAGCTGGGCCAGTACG
Organism: uncultured Peptococcaceae bacterium; assembly: GCA_937873525.1. Taxonomy (GTDB): domain Bacteria; phylum Bacillota; class Peptococcia; order DRI-13; family UBA5745; genus UBA5745. Next base: position 4,075 of record CALMWJ010000004.1, read on the forward strand.
CCTGGACGATCCTCCAGAACCATCCGCAGGAAGAAGCTGGTCTCAACATCATCAATGGCCTTGATCTTCTTGACCCGATCATAGACGGTTCCCAGACGTCCCAGACAGTTATGGTTGATGTCTCTGGCGATTTCCACGATGTCGCCCACAATGGCGCTGGCGGTCGGCATTCGCCCCGCGCCGCGGCCGTAAAACATGGTATCTCCCACCGCGTCGCCTTTGACAAAGATCGCATTAAAGGTATCGTTGACCGAGGCCAGAGGATGCTTCAGCGGGATCAGCGCGGGATGGACACGGGTCTCGATGGTTCCATTGTTGCTGCGGCATATGCCCAGCAATTTGACCGCATAGCCCATCTTATCCGCAAAGAACAAGTCCTCCGGCGTGATTTCCTTGATCCCTTCAATGTAAACATCCGAAAGGGTGACCTGGCTGTGGAAGGCCAAGGTCGCCAGGATCGCCACCTTGCGGGCCGCATCGATGCCGTCCACATCCGCGGTGGGATCCGCTTCCGCATACCCCAGGGCTTGGGCGTCCCTCAGGATATCCTCAAACCGGCCGCCTTCCCGGGACATGCGGGTCAGAATATAGTTTGTGGTTCCGTTAACGATCCCCATGACCTCGAGCACATTGCTGGCAATCAGGCTTTGGCGCAGAGGCCCGATGATGGGGATCGCGCCGCCCACGCTGGCTTCGAAAAAGAAATCCCTGCCGGCGGCCTTGGCCGCCCGGAATATCTCCTGTCCGTGAACGGCCAGAAGGTCCTTATTGGCGGTAACCACGCTCTTGCCAGCTTTCAGCGCTTCCAGAATGAAGGTGCGGGCAGGCTCGATGCCTCCGATTACTTCAACAACGATATGGATCTCCGGATCATTGACGATGTCTTCCCAATTCCCTGTGATCACTCCGGGTTCGATCTTCACGTCCATGGGACGATCCGGATATTTTTCCAAAGCGCGCTTCAAACGAATCTGGCTGCCGCTTTTCTTCTCCCACACCTTTTCATTGTCCTGAATAACTTTTACAACTCCCTGCCCCACGGTTCCTAACCCCAGGACAGCAACATTGATAACGCCCATTCGATGACCTCCTGACCATTCTATTTTTGGGATACGATTTCGACCCTTTTGACACCCTGCTGCTGGCGCAGCCGTTCGATCATGGCATCGGAATCTTTAACTTCTGTGATGTTCACGCTCATGGTGGCGACCGCCACCCCCTGGACAGGCAAACCCTGATTGATGGATAAGATGTTCCCTTTGAGCAGTGCGACGGTATTCAGAACGTTGGACAGAACGCCGGACCGATGCTCCAAAAGCAGCGTCAGCGCAATGATCTTATCCTTGCCGGTCTGAGTATAGGGAAAGATGCCGTCCCGATATTTATAGAACGCGCTCCGGCTGATGCCCACTCTATCGACGGCTTCGTTGACGGTCAAAGCGTCTCCCCTTACCAAGAGCTCTTTGGCCTGGGCCGTTTTCAGGATCGCCTCCGGCAGAATTTCCCGGCTCACGATGTACGAATTGACCGGTTCCCTGCTTTTCAATGGCTCTCCCTCCCTTTCCCCGGTTTGATATTTCTTGTCGGTGGATGGATGTCCTCCCACAAAAGACATTGTACCACGGCCAGCAGATAACAGTAAACAGCTTTATCACGATTTTGTATGTATTTTTCAGAGTTCCCGAAAAACAAGAGGCCGGATCTGCACCATCACGGCAGAGCCCGGCCCCTTGGCGTCATGTTACAGTTTTTCCCTGCCCAGCATGAAATCCATCTCACGGCGAATCTCGCTTTTCATCGCTTCGATGGCCGCCGCTTTTTCCGTGCTCTTCATGATATGGGCGAAACGTCCCTGGAGCTTCAGATACTCCTCAAGCTCGGCACAGGGCATCTTGCCCTCCGCCAGCTGTTTGGTGGGGGCATTCAGGGTCAGCTTGCCATGTTCGCCTTCCCAAAGAAGCCATGCACCGCTTTTCACGGCAAGCCGGGCCAGCTCCACGGTGTCGCTGCTGGCAAATTTCCAGCCCGGGCCGCAGGGGGCGTGAAGCTCGATATATTTGAAGCCTTGGATGCTTTTGGCCTTCTGGACCTTTCTGTAAAAATCCAGCGGGTAGGCCAGAGAGGCCGTGGCTACATAAGCGATCCGCTGTTCCAGCATCAGCAGAGGCACATTTTTCTTCTGAGATTCTTTTCCGGCCGGCGTGGTGGTGGTCACGGCATATTTTGGTGTGGCGCCGCTTCGCTGAACGCCGGTGTTGGAATACGCTTCGTTATTGTAACAGAAATGGATAAAGTCGTCGTTTCGCTCGGCGGCCGCGGAAATACCCTGAAACCCGATGTCATAGGTCCCGCCGTCACCCACCCAGGTAAACACCGTCGGCTTTTCACCGGAAAGGGCACCGTTTTTCAGCTGGGCGTCCAAGGACATGCTGATGCCGGCTGCCGAAGCGCCCGCGGATGCGAAACAGACATTGAGGACGGGTACGTCGTAACAGGATTTGGGCATCACGCCGATGCTGGCCACCGCACAGGAAGGGGTCATCACCATGATGGAATTAGGGCCCAGGGCTTTGCCCACGATCCGCAGACCCATGGGAGAAGGACAGCCGGCGCAGCCACCGGTGCCTGCTTTGACCAGTTCATAAGCCGGCATATCCGCCAGCTTGACATTTTTTATGGTGTCGCTCATTTCAATCCCTCCAAAAGCGCCAGGGCTTTTTCCGTCAGCAGCGAGGCGGGCAGGTCTATACCGCCGATCCCCAACGAGATCCCGGCAATCTTTACGGTTTCATCTCGGTTGTACAATGCGGAACGCGCTTCCATCAGCAAGGCGCCGCCTTCATGGCCGTAGGCCAGGTTCCGGTCAAAAACCAGCAGCTTGGCATGGGCAGGCAGCGCTTGCCGCAGCGCTTCGGCCGGGAAGGGCCGATAAACCCGAACTTTCAGGTTGTCCGCTTTGATCCCCATCGCCTGTAAAGCTTCAGCCGCCAGTTCCATTTCAGCGGCCATGGAGCCCATGGACATCAGAAAAACATCGGCATCTTCCGGTCCTTGGACATCGATCATGCCGCCGTGCCAACGGCCGGTCAGCTTCTGGTAGTTTCTGGCTTCCTCTTCAATGACCGCGGCAGCTTTCAACGTATCCTCAGCCAGGGTATTGCGGTAGGCGGAGTACTCTGCAGCGGCAGCCACATTGCCAAAAGTGCCGCCCCATTGGGGATGAAGCTTCCAATCCGGCCGGTAGGGCGTCAGAAATTGATCCACAAGGTCCTGCTCCAGCGTCTCGAAGGACAGCATGGAATGAGACAACAGAAAGCCATCATAATTGATCATGGCAGGGATTTTGACCTTTTCCGCCACTTTGTAGGCCAGAAAAATGGTGTCATAAATCTCCTGATGGGAGGCACAATGGAACTGAAGCCAACCGGTATCTCTCTGGGATACCGAATCCTGATGGTCTGCATAGAGGCACCAGGGCGCACAAACCGCACGATTGACGTTGGCCATGACAATGGGCAGACGTCCGCCGGACGCATAATGCAGGATCTCATGCATATAGAGAAGCCCTTGGGAAGAGGTTGCGGTGAAGGTACGGGAACCGGCCGCCGACGCCGCGGCCACCGCACTCATGACGCTGTGTTCGGATTCCACGGGAAGATAAACACCGCTCAGCTCGCCGGCCGCTGCATAGTCAGCCAGTTTCTCAGAAATCGACGTCTGGGGTGTGATCGGATAAGCTGCAATAAAATCGACCTTTGCCGCTTTGACCGCCAAGGCGCAGGCTGAATTGCCTGTATCCATCCGTTTACTCATGGTCCGCCTCCTTGATCATTGTGATTGCATGGGCTGGGCATTCTTTGGCGCAAAGGCCGCAACCCTTGCAGTAATCGTAATTGATGGACCGGTCTTCCTTGGCGATGACGCCTTCAGGGCACCATATCCAGCAAAGGAGGCAGCCGGTGCATTTGGCAGGATCGATCACGGGCCGGTGGCTGCGCCAGGTGCCGGTGGGTCCGCCTGCCCCTTCGGTGGCGCAGGAAAGAGGGTTGATGGGCAGATTATTCATGGCTGCGGCCTCCTTCGAATTTTTTGATCTGTGCGTAGGCCTGACGGACAGCCGCAAGATTAAGGTCGGCCTTCTTGCCGCTCCAGTGGCCGCGGATGGTTTCTTCCACGGCAGACAGCGGGATATCCAGGACTTTGGCGATGCCTCCCAGCATGGGGACATTGATGAAGGGCTCCCCTCCGAAAACCAGGTTGTTTTCGATGGCGACGGCTTCCGCATCCAGAAGCCACTGGTCTGCTTTAAAATCCAAAGGCTCCTTGCCGTTCAGGATAAAATAGGTATCCGGATCGATCCCGTCCATCTGCGCGTAGGGCAGCAGGTTCCGGTTCATCAAGGCGATGGCCTGTGGATGGTAGGACATGGAACGGATTCGGATCGGTGTCCGGTCAAATCGGACGCATGCCTTGACCGCCGCGCCGCGGCGTTCCACGCCAAAAAAGGGCAGGGTCTGTGCCTCCAGCCCGGTTTTCACAGCAGCTTTGGCCAGCAATTCCGCCATGGTAACCACGCCTTGTCCACCCCGGCCGTGAATACGTAACTCAAGCATTTGATAAAGTCCCCTTTCAAAAACCGATAAAATTGGTTAGAATTGAATGAAGACGGCTGCCACGTAAAACAAGTTCACATTGACGCCGTCTCTGCTCTTTTGCTTATACCCATTGCTCAAGAAATAGTATGGAATCTGTTTCTTTTAAATTCTATAGCAGTTTCCGTTATCCGTCAACAACCTGGCCCTTCCCCCCGGCAATATTCCTTGTATACATATTATATCACGCATCAAATAAAGGAGGTTTTTATGGGCATTCGCATCATCACCGACAGCACCTGTGATCTGCCGGCCGACCTGCAATCCTTCCTTGGCATTGACATCATTCCCCTGAAAGTCCGTTTCGACAAGGAGGAATTTCTGGATGGTGTGGACATCAGCAAAGAAGAATTCTACAAGAAACTCTCCACCAGTCCGCGCCTTCCCATCACCAGCCAGGTCAATCCCGAAAACTTCCTTTCTTTATTCAAAGCTTACCGGGAAGCAGGGGATGAGATCATCGGCATTTTCATCTCCAGCGATCTCAGCGGCACCTTTCAGTCGGCGGTCATCGCCAAACGGCTGATGGAGGACCCCCCTCAGATCCATCTGGTCGACTCTCGCAGCGTGACCATGGGGCTGGCGCTGCTGGTCTATGAAGCCATCCGCCTCAGGGATCTGGGCCGGTCCGCGGAAGCCATCGCGGCCTCCCTGGAAGCGCTTAAAAAAAGAGTGTCCATTTATGCCGTGTTTGACACCCTGAAATATCTGAAGATGGGCGGGCGTCTTTCGACGCCGGCGGCGGTGATGGGCGGACTGCTCAATGTCAAGCCGGTCATCACCGTGCGTCATGGCCTGATCGTCAATGACGGCAAAGCCCGGGGTGCCCGGGCGGCTTTCCACCTCATTGCGGACCGCATGAAATCCACTCCCATGGATGAAAACTATGATGTCATCTTCGCTCATGCCCATGCCCCCGAAGCGGTCCACGAATTCAAAAAAATCCTTGTCGAGGACGGCCTTTTTACGGACGTGACTCGCCTGGACCGTTGCAAGGTCCTGGAGATCGGCAGTGTGGTGGGGACCCATACCGGACCCGGCGCCCTTGGCATTGTCTGGGTCAAGAAAGAAACTCATTGAACAGACCAAGCTTAGACAGCATAACAAAAAGAAAACAGCGCAAGGCCGAATGGATTCGTGCCTTGCGCTTCATTATGGTCTTTGACGGAATTCCAGCCGGCGGAACGAGCTATTTGTACGCTTTGAGGAAAGCGCGGTAGGCCAGATAAGCATTGTAGATGTCTGCCTTGCAGGTCAGCTCGAAGGGCGAGTGCATCGATAAAACCGGCACGCCGCAGTCGATCACCTGCATCCCGAGATTGGCCATAAACTGGGCGATGGTGCCGCCGCCGCCCAGATCCACCTTGCCCAATTCGCCGGTTTGCCACGCCACCTGATGTTCGTCATAGATTGCCCGTAACGCGGCGATGAATTCAGGATTGGCATCGTTGGCGCCGGACTTGCCTTTGGACCCGGTATATTTTTCCAGGACAACGCCCTTGGTGAAATAGGTGGCATTCAGCTTGTCCTGGGCGTCTTTGTAGTTGGGATCCACCGCAGCGGAAACGTCAGCGGATAAAAGGGCGGAATTGGCAAAACAGCGTTTGGTCACGAGGTCGCTGTAGACCGGTGCCGTCAAGGCACAGAGCTCGGCAATGCAATGGGTCAAGCCCGCCGACTGGGCGCCGGTGTTTCCCATGCTGCCCACCTCTTCTTTATCGGATAAATAGACCATGACCGTTCGGGCAGGCTGTTCCGTCAGACCGAGCAGCGCTTGGATCGCCCCATAAGCACAGACCCGGTCATCCTGGCCGTAGCCGCCGATCATGCTCCGGTCAAAGCCCACCTCCTTGGCGGGCATTGCCGGGACCACTTCGATTTCGGCGGAAACGAAATCCGCCTCATCGACGCCATAGGTCTCCTTCAATATTTTCAGCAGGTTCATCTTGACCGGGTCTTTATGGTTCTCCTTGCTCTTTTCTTCGGCTTCTTCCTTTTCTTCGGCCAAAGGTATGGCGCCCAGCACCACGTTAAGGCCTTCTCCATGGACGGCCTCGCTCATTTTTTTGTTCATCTGTTCATGGGCAAGGTGGGGCAGCAGGTCCGTGATCACAAAGCTGGGATCGCTGTCGTTTTCGCCAATGTTGATGTGGACGATCTCGCCGCTTTTCAGCACCACCACCCCATGGAGCGCCAGGGGAATGCAGACCCACTGGTATTTTTTGATCCCGCCGTAATAATGGGTCTTGGCCAGAACCATGTCGGTGTCTTCATAGAAAGGGGTCTGCTTGAAGTCCAGGCGGGGCGAATCCACGTGGGAAGCCACGATGTTGATGCCCTTTTCAATCGGCTCCGTGCCGATTACCGCCATGACGAAGGCTTTGCCCCGGAGGTTCTGATACACCTTGGTGCCAGGCTGCAGCCGCTCGCCTTGTTGAATGGCTTCGTTCAAGTCCGTGAAACCGTTGGCTTGACAGAGCGCTTCGGTGTAGGCAACGACCTCCCGTTCCGTCTTATGGCGGTTCAGAAAGCTCAGATAACCGCTGCAAAATTGGAAGGCAGCGTCTTTTTCCTCGGCGGACGCGCCTTTCCACCAGTTTTTATACTCGAATTTTTCTGTTGTCATCTTCCGGTATCCTTCCCGATCGTTCAATAAAATCGTCGTCTATTCTATGTTTTCGCCTTTTTTACTTCGGCCCATCAGCGCCGCCACAGCATCCTGGGCCGGCTTGTCCTGGAAAAGGATTTGATAGATTTCATGGCAGATGGGCATGGGCACGTTGTATTTCCGGCTCATGGCCTCTGCCGCTTCGGCTGCCCGGACCCCTTCCACCACCATGCCGACTTCCTTGAGAACCTGGTCCAGCTTATGGCCTTGTCCAAGGAGGACGCCGGCTCTGCGGTTCCGGCTGTGTTTGCTGGCGCAGGTCACGATCAGATCACCCACGCCGGCCAGGCCGGCGAAGGTTGCCGGCTCGGCGCCGGCAGCGATGCCCATGCGCGAAACCTCTGCCAGACCCCGAGTGATCAGTGCGGCCATGGTGTTGTCGCCATAACCCAGGCCGATGGCAATCCCGATGCCCAAAGCAATGGCATTTTTCAAAGCGGAAGCCAATTCAACCCCCAGCAGGTCATTGTTGGTATAGACTCTCAGGTCCGGTGACATCAGCAGGTCCTGGGTGTGAGCGGCCGCATCCCGATTGTGGGAACTGGCGACGATGGCCGTGGGCATGCCCCTGCCCACCTCCTCGGCATGGCTTGGCCCGCTTAGAAAGCAGAATTCATGCTCGATGCCGGCCAGTTCTTCCTCGATCACCAGACTCAGCCTTTCCAGCGTTTCCACCTCGATGCCCTTGGCTGTGTTGATGATCAGCTGGCCTTTCCGGAGAAAAGGACGGATCTGTTTGCATAGGCTGCGGATCTGCGTGGAGGGCACCACCAGCAGGATCGCTTCCGCATCCTGGATGGCGGTCTCCAGGCAAGAAGTCGCCAAGATGTTGTCCGGCAGTATGACTTCCGGCAAATAGTACGCGTTCTCCCGGGTCTCCTGGATCACGCGCAGTTTATCCTCGTTGCGGCCCCAAAGGAAGACCTGGTGTCCGTTGCGGGCAGCGGTAATGGCCAAAGCCGTTCCCCAGCTGCCGGCGCCCATAATCGTTACTTTGCTCATTTTTTACCCTCCGAACGGGATTTGCCCAGCTTGGATTCGGTTCCTGACAAGAGTTTTCGAATGTTGGAGCGGTGGCGCCAAATCACAAATACCGCCGTAATATATGAATATAATACAACAGCCTGGGGTAAATGCAGAAGGTGGGACAAAGGGATCAGGCTGGCCGCTGCCATGATGGATCCCAAAGAAACCCAGCGGGTCAGCAAGACGACCAGGATGAAAACCAGAAGCGCATAAGCCGCCATTTTCGGCGAGAGTACAAAGAGGGTCCCGACGCCGGTGGCGACGCCCTTGCCGCCTTTAAAATTAAAATAAGCGGGAAAACTATGGCCCAGGACCGTTCCAAATCCAGCCAGAGCGGCGCCCCAGGAGCCGGCCAGGAGCAAGCCCCCAAGCCAAGTGCCCGCCATGCCCTTCAGCATATCGCCCAGAAAGACCAGCAAAGCCTGTTTTTTCCCCTGGGTCCTCAGCACATTGGTGGTTCCTGCGTTGCCGCTGCCCACCATACGAATGTCTTTGATCCCGCCGAAAATCCGCGGGATCAGGATGCCGAAGGATACGGATCCCAGCGCATAGCCCAAAGCCAGAGCTGCCAGCCCCAGGAACAGCCAGGAGCTTTCAGCGGCAAGAAATAAAGGGCAGAAAAACCGCCGCGCCGACATCATGTCAATCATTGGGATCATCCTTTCGGCGAATGGTCATATGGATGGGCGTCCCTTCAAAGCCAAAGTTTTTGCGAATCTGGTTCTCCAGATAACGCAAGTAGGAGAAGTGCATCAGCTCCGGATCATTGACAAAAAATACAAAATTGGGGGGTTTCACGCTGACTTGGGAGCAATAGAAAATTTTCAGCCGTTTGCCTTTGTCGGTGGGGGCCGGATTCATTTGGACCGCCTGAGAAACGACGTCGTTGAGGACGCTGGTGGTGACCCGGTGGTTCTGCTGTTCCGCCACAAAAGCCACCAGTTCGGGAATCTTGGAAACCCTTTGTCTGGTCAAGGCCGAAAGGAAAAGGATGGGCGCATAGGCCAGGAAGCCCAATTGGGAACGCAGCTCCGCTTCGAATCGATGCATGGTGTTGCTGTCTTTGGGGACAAGATCCCATTTGTTGACCACGATGATCATGCCTCTGCCGGCCTCATGGGCATACCCGGCGATTTTTTTATCCTGATCCGTCAGGCCGGTGCTGCCGTCGATCACCATGAGCACAACGTCGCTGCGGTCCACGGCCCGCAAAGCCCGAATTACGCTGAAGCGTTCCGTTCCGTCTTCGACGGTCTTCCGTTTCCGCATGCCGGCCGTATCGATGATAATAAAATTTTGTCCGTTGGCTTTGAAGGGCGTGTCGATGGCATCCCGGGTGGTGCCCGGAATATCACTGACAATGGAACGATCCTGCCCAAGAATGGCATTGACCAGGGATGATTTTCCGACGTTGGGCCGGCCGATGACCGCGATTTTGATCACATCCGGTTCGAAGCCCTCCTCGGCTTCCTTGGGAAGGTTTTGGGCGATGGCATCCATCAGGTCACCTGTATTCATGCCATGAAGGGCGGAGACGGCAATCGGTTCTCCGAAACCCAGTTTAAAGAATTCCACATTGCTGTAATTGTTGACAAAACGGTCGGTCTTATTGACCGCCACGATGACCGGCTTTTTGGTGCGCCGCAGCATCGCTGCCAGGGCTTCGTCTTCAGCGGTCAGCCCCACTTGTCCGTCCACCACGAAGACGATCGCATCCGCCTCCGCCATCGCGATGGCAGCCTGGGTCCGAACCTGTCCCAGAATGGTCTTCTCCTCTTCCACCATATCGATACCGCCGGTATCGATCAGCGTAAAGGTTCTGCCAAGCCATTCCGTATCAAAGTACAACCGGTCTCTGGTCACGCCCGGCACATCCTCCACAATGGCGATCCGGCCGCCAGCCAGACGGTTAAATAAAGTCGACTTCCCCACGTTGGGCCGCCCAACAAATGCAATCACCGGTTTTGCCATGGTGATCCCTCCTTCTGTCCTATCCTCTTCATCCGCGCAATCTCGGGCCGGGATTGCATCCCGGCAGCGGATTCATGCGGTTCTCAGTTCCTCATCGAATATTTTCTGCATCAGGGCCATGCCGTCCGCCGGTAAAAACACCAAGCGGATCCCCAGGGCCCCTTCCACATCGCTGACCTTGGTCCCATCCAGAAAGGTGTCGCCCCGATCCCGGACCATCACCTCGGGCAACAGGACCCGTGTGCCTTTTCCCAGTCCCGACAAGCCTTCCAGCAGACAGCGGCCCGTCAGCAGCCCGCTGACATTGATGCGGCTGCCAAAAAAACGGTTGGGCAAACCGATCAGCTGCAGCTCCAGGCCCTCCACGGATCGCAGCCGCCGCCATAAGGGCTCAAGGCCTTTGATCGCCGACAATCCGGCGCCGGCCACCAGTTTGACCGGATGGGGAAGCTTGTCCGGCACCTCAAAAAGTTCGGTTTCTTCTAATAAACAGCGCAAGAGGCCGACCCCGTTTTCCAGCTGCGGATACCCCTCGTAGGTCTCCTCAGGCGGCAGCGGCGTATCGGCAAGGATGTAAAATTCATCGGAAAGCCAAACGAAACGCTCTCCCCGCTTTTCGAGGCTCTCCTTTTGCTTTTGTTCAACCCAGCGGATCACATCCCGTGCCTCCTCGCCCGTGACCATGGACAGCTGCGTCAGATTGTCCCGGAATTGGGTCAGTCCCACCGGCACGATGGCCAAGGTCCGTGTCCCTTCCAAAGCAATCAGATCCTGATAGGTTTTCTCCAGGATCTCCCCGTCGTTATAGCCGGGACAAAGGACGACCTGGGTGTGGAACTCAATGCCATGGCCATCCAGGAAACGAAGGGTCTCCATCAAATGATCACCGGCAGTCCGGCCCAGCAAAAGGCTGCGCGTCTCCGGATCGGTGGCATGAACGGAAACATAAAGCGGAGACAGCCGCTCCTCGATGATCCTTTGTTTGTCTCCGGGTGACAGATTCGTCAAAGTAACAAAGCTGCCCTGCAAGAAAGACAGCCTGTAGTCATCATCCTTTATATACAAGGTCGGCCGGAATCCCGGCGGCATTTGATCCACAAAACAGAACAGGCAGCGATTGGCACAAGGACGGATCTTGTCAAAGACCGGCGCTTCAAACATGGCGCCCAGTCCCTGGTCATATTCTTTATCGACCCGCTGCTTCCGGCTGGTGCCGTCATTGCTGAGGATCTCCATATCAATGCTTTCCCCTGCCCATTCCCATTGGAACTGGATCAGGTCTTTAATTTTTTGTCCATTGAGCCGAAGGATGCGGTCACCCGGCCGCAAGCCCAGCTCTTCGGCCAAGGTGCCGGGATACACTTCGGCAATCAAGGCCCCGTATTGATCGACTGTCAAAATTTCTTCCTCCATAGAACATTTGCGGCTGTTTAAAATAATCGCTTCTTATCATTATGGTCCATGGAGGGGTTTTCGTCAAGGTTTGTTCCGGACGGTCCTTTTCTGTTGCGCAGCGGGATCTTCAATTCTTTGAAGCCCCGGATAAATTATGATATGATAAGGAGGCTATGAATATAATGGAGTGTGATGAACAATGAAGCTTCGCAGCGAAGTGGCTCCCCAGGATACCTGGGACCTTTCCGAACTTTATACGGACAGTCAAACATATCTGGCGGACCTCGAAGTCATCCGCGGCATGGCGGATGAGCTCGCCGCCGGCAAAGGCCATCTGGCGGATTCTGCCGAAGGGCTTTACCGCCTGCTTTCACTGAACGACCGCATGGGCATCCTGGCGGAACGGGTCTGTGCCTATGCACGGCTGAATTTTGACTCCGATATGGGAGACCCTGAGCGAAAAGACTTATACGAACGCCTGGATTATCTGCTGAGCAGCATCGGTGAAAAACTGGCTTTTATGGAACCGGAACTGCTGACGCTGGATTTGACGGATTTCCAGAAATTCATCGAAGAAAAGCCTGAGCTTTCCCTCTACAGCTGGATGATGACCAAACTGTTCCGCCAGAAGAACCATGTTCTCAGCACCGAGCAGGAAGAGCTGATGACCCGCATGGGCAGTGTGGCCGGCAGCTTTGACAAGATATTTGACGACCTGACCGTCAACGATATTGTCTTCCCCACGATCCTCGACGAAGAAGGCAAGGATCTGGTGGCCAATGAAGCCAATTACCGCAAAGCATTGGAATCCAAAGACCGTGGTTTGCGGGAGCGCTATTACAAAGCCCTTCTTGGAACCTATGAAAAGTATGTCAACACCATCACCTCGACCTTGGCCGGCAACACCAAATACCACGTTCTGGCTGCAAAGTCCCGGAACTATGCTTCCTCCCTGCATCGCGCCCTGGCGCCCAACAACATCCCCATCGAAGTCTACGACAACCTCATCTCGACCCTGCGCGGGCAGCTGAAGCCCCTGCAGGATTATCTGGACCTCCGCAAAAAGGTCTTGGACTATACCGACCTGCATTTCTATGACCTCTTTGTTCCTCTGGTCCAGCGAAAAGCGCGCAGCTACACCTTTGCGGAAGCCAAAGACATTGTCCTGGCGGCCGTCGCCCCTCTGGGAGAAGCCTATCAGGCCAATATGCGCCGGGCGTTTGATGAGCGCTGGATCGACATCTATCCCAACAAAGGCAAAGCAACCGGTGCTTATGCCACCGGCGTCTACGGGATCCATCCCTATAGTCTGCTGAATTTTACAGGCACCATGGACGACCTGTTCACCATCATCCATGAACTGGGCCACGCCATGCATAGCTTTTACAGCGACAGCACCCAGCCTTTTGTGGACGCATCCTACTGTATCTTTACAGCAGAGGTGGCCTCCACCGTCAATGAGAACCTGCTGTTCCACTATCTCCTGGAGCATTCCGAAACCTCGGAAGAGAGGGCGGAGCTGCTGTCCCAGCATCTGGACGGCATCCGTTCCACGCTGTACCGCCAGGCTTTCTTTGCGGACTTTGAACGTTTCATGCATCAGCTGGTGGAAAAAGATGAACCGATGATTCCCCAGGTTCTGTGCGCCCAATACCGGAGCCTTTATGCGCTTTATTACGGCACCGGCTTCACCATCGATGACTGTCTGACCTTTGAGTGGTCCAGGATCCCCCATTTTTACCGCCCCTTCTATGTCTATCAGTATGCCACCGGCATTTCCGCAGCCATCAGCCTTGCGAAGGGGATCCTGCAGGATGGGGAAACGGCCGTCAGCGCCTATCTCAATTTCCTCAAATCGGGCGGTTCGAAGGACCCCATTGATTTGCTGAGGGAAGCAGGGGTGGATATGTCAACGCCCCAACCGATCCTGAGGGCCGTCGAGGATTTCCGGGAAACGCTGGACGCCCTGAAAGCCGAACTGCTGGGCTGATTCTCCGAAGCGGATGGACCGAAGTGTCTGTTAAGCTGAGAATGTGCGTCTCCATGATCACCATCCATAAAAACAGAGAGACCCTTCATCACGAAATGGCCTCTCTGTTTTTTTACATGGATCCTGCGGTACCTTTGGTACTGCGGTTTTTGCTTTCTTGGGGCTTTGAAACCCTTGGGACGGGTTGAGTTGCTTCACGGTCTAACCCCGGTAATGGACCGCTTCTGCCAAAGTCTCCGCCGTAATAGAATCGTCCCCGCTTAGATCCGCGATGGTCCGGGCGATGCGGAGCAATTTGCTGCAGCCTCGCGCCGTCATACCCTGACGGTCGTAAACCTGCCCCAGTGCCTGGCGGGCGGCCGGCGTCAAGGCATGCAGGAGACCCTTCAGGTCCCAATGACCTTCTTGCCGGCGCAGTCTTTGGATCTCCCAGACCTTTCGCACCCTTTGCCGCACTTGGGCTGAAGTTTCCAGAAGGCCTTCATCCCATTGCAGTTCCGCGCCTTCCACTCTGGGAACCGAAATGCGCAAATCGATCCGATCCAGCATCGGGCCGGACAGTTTGTTCCGATAACGGTTGATCTCATAAGCAGAGCAGCGGCAAGGTATGCGGCTGTCTCCATAGTAACCGCAATAACAGGGGTTTGAGGTGCCCACCAGCTGAAAATCCGCCGGCAGCTCCAGGGTTCCCCAATTTCTGCTCAGGGTGATCCTCCCCTCTTCCGCAGGCTGCCGCAGACACTCCAGAACCGTCCGGCTCACCTCGGAAATCTCATCCAGATACAGAACACCATGCTGAGCCAAGCTGATTTCTCCGGGCTGGAAGGGAACGCCGCCGCCAATCATGCCGGTCCGGGTGATATGGATATGGGGACTGCGAAATGGCCGTCGACGGATCCATGGCCGTTCCTTGGACAGCAATCCTGCGGCGCTGTAAATGCGATTGACAGCGATAGCCTCTTCCCACGACAAAGGGGGCAGCAGTGTGGGCAGGCATTGGGCCAGCAGACTTTTACCGGAACCTGGCGGACCGGTCATCAGAAGATTATGCCGGCCGGCGGCGGCAATTTCCAAAGCTCGTCGAGCCTGCTGCTGGCCGGCCACCAGAAAAAGATCCGGATGATGCTCTTCCGTCACATCTTCGTCGGTCCGGGCCTCTGCAATCTCCCGGTTGCATCCTTTCGCCTTCAGCAGCGCCTTCAATTCCGCGGTCTGGCTGAGGTGATGGATCGGGGCCACCCGTTCGGTTCCATAAAGCGCTTCCTGAAGGTTTCCCTCCGAAATGACCAGCGTTTTCTGTGGCCACGCCGCCATGCCCATCGCAATGGGCAGGATACCGCGGATCGGTTTCACACTGCCATCGATGGAAAGCTCCGCTGCAAAGACGTAGTCCTCCAGCTCCGCATGCTCCAGCTGCCCGGAGGCTTTCAGAATTCCGGCGGCCACCGCAAGGTCAAAGCCGGACCCCTCTTTCCGGATGTGGGCTGGCGCCAGGTTGACCAGGATCCGTCGGCAGGGCCATTGAAAGCCGGCGTTTCCGATGGCGGCCCGGACGCGCTCTTTGCTTTCACGCACCGCGGTATCGGGCAGCCCCACCATGATCAAATCCGGCAGCCCCCTCAGAATCCCCACTTCCACCTGAATCGGCACCGCTTCAAGTCCCAGCAGCGCGCAGGAAAAAGCTTTTGCAATCAATTCTCTCACCTCTTTCCATATATAACCATTTTACATTATTTAACATTTATTGGTAAATTCCTTTTTGCTTCGTTAAAAACATTTCCTTTTATTTACGTTTTGCCATCTTTCATATACAATAGAGGAAGGTTTTTCACGGTCATACTATGTATAAAGGAGAGGTTTCTAATGCGGACCCTTGGAACACAAATTCGCGGCATCCGTCTGCCCATCATCAAACCCGGCGACGATCTGGTGGACATCATTGTGGATTCCTTAAAAAAAGCCTGGGAAGCCGAAGGCTTCCAGCTTCGTGACCGGGATGTTCTGGGCATCACCGAATCCATCGTTGCGCGGGCTCAAAACAATTACGCGACCGCAGATCAGATCGCGGCCCATGTTCGGGAACTCACCGGCGGCGGGCGCGTGGGACTGGTTTTCCCCATTCTCAGCCGCAACCGTTTTTCGATCCTGCTGAAGGCCATCGCCCGTGGCGTCGAACACCTGACCGTCCAACTGAGCTATCCTTCGGATGAAGTGGGCAACCATCTGATCAGCTGGGAGGAACTGGACGACAAAGGTGTCAACCCCAATACGGATGTTCTGACAGAGGCTGACTTCCGTTTGCTTTTCGGAGAAGAAGTGCTCCATCCTTTTACAGGTATTGATTATGTTGAGTATTATAAGAGCCTATCGCCCAACGGCAACATCTCGATCATTTTTTCCAACGATCCGCTGACGATCCTCGAGAGAACCGATGTGGTCATCGCCGCGGACATCCATACCCGGCACAGAACCAAGCGGCTGCTTAAAAAAGCCGGGGCCAAAACCGTGATCGGGCTGGACGATATTCTTAACCAATCCATCAATGGCAGCGGATACAATTCCCGGTACGGTCTGCTGGGATCCAATAAGGCAACGGAAGAATCCGTCAAACTGTTCCCGGAGCATGGGCAGCTGGTGGTGGATGAGATCCAGCGTCAGCTGTATTACCTGACCGGCAAAAATATCGAGGTCATGATTTACGGCGACGGCGCCTTCAAGGATCCGGTCGGTAAAATCTGGGAACTGGCGGATCCTGTGGTTTCCCCCGCCCATACGCCGGGCCTTGTAGGAACGCCTAATGAAATCAAACTGAAATACCTTGCGGACACCCAATTCAAGGATCTTTGCGGGGAAGACGCCCGGAATGCCATGATCCAATGCATCAAGGACAAACAAGCCAACCTGGTGGGCGAAATGGCATCCCAAGGCACCACGCCCCGGCAGCTTACCGATTTGCTCGGCAGTCTTTGCGATCTGACCAGCGGCAGCGGCGATAAAGGAACCCCGGTGATCCTGATCCAGGGTTATTTCGA
>CALMWJ010000005.1 GCA_937873525.1 uncultured Peptococcaceae bacterium
TGTTTTTGCGCTCCGATATCCTCATTCCCCCAGGAAAGCGGTGATTTCCTGTTCGGCGATGGCTGCGAAAAGGGTTTTATAATTTTCATAGAGCACCATGCCCGGCTTGGCGCCCTTCGGCTTCCAGACATGCTGGCGAAGGGTGTAATCCACGGGGACTCGGGAGGAATACCTTGCCTTTGAATTCCACACGCAAAGCTTGGCGGCCGCCTCGATGACCGAGTCCGGAATGGTCCTGCGATCCGGATTGCGAATGATCACATGGGCGCTGGGTATTTTTTGCGTATGTAGCCAGAGATCGCCGTTTCTGGCTATTTTCATGGTTAAAAAGTCGTTTTGACGATTGTTTTTGCCGTAAAGAACCTGAAAACCTTCAATGGTGATCTGTCCGGGCTGCGGCTGGGCGGCCGGCTTTCCCGGTTTTGACGTTTTTCCGCCTTTTCCGGTCTTAGGGGTTTTTGCGGATTTGACCGGTTCGGCCTTGATATAGCCGGCTTCCTGAAGCTCTTCTTTGATCTCGGCGAGTTCCGATAACTCGGTCACACTGCCCAGGGAGGCCGCCACGCTGTCCAGATATGCCAATTCCTCCAGGGTTTCTTCATAGGGGGCTTGCGCCTGACGGGCGGTATGCTGGGCTTTCTGATATCGTTTGAAATAATTTTGCGCATTTTGCAGCGGCGTCAGGGCAGGATCCATCGGGATGACCACCAGAGGCGTTTCCAGCTCAAAATAATTGGGCACCGCCGCCTCGATCCCCTGGGGCAAGTCATAGGCATGAGCCATCAAAAGCTCCCCGTACAAGCGCCAGCGCTGGGCTTCCTTGGCGTCTTGAATGGCCGCGGCCTGCAAGCCGGCTTTCCGTTCGCACCGCTCCTGTTCCCGCCGCAGAACTTGCTCCAGGTTACTTTGCCTTTGGCGGAAAAGGTTGTAGGTGCTGCGGTTCCGGTAGAAGAAATCCAGCATTTCGTTGACGGATTCAAAGGCTTTGCGCTGGTGCTCCGGATATTGGGTCAGCGCCACGGCCGAGAAGGCTTTCGGAACCCCGTCCTGAAGGATGACTTCCGGATGGTAGAGGTTCCCGCGAAGCGCGTTTCCCATATTCTGGACGCTGCGGAAAAGCTTCAGGTATTCGTATTGGCCAAAAAATTCCAGCGTCTGGGAAGGCTCCAGGCCTGCTCGATGGAGCAATTCCTGGACGGTCTGAGGGCCGATGCCGGCGTAAACCGACAGCATCAGTTTGTCTAGGGCCTTGTTCGGGCCAGCCTCCAGAAGCCGTGGTCCGATTTGATCCTCCGTCTCTTCCCAGAGGGGCAGCTTGTCTTGGGCCGGCGGCGCTGTGTAAACCAAACCGGGCAAAACCTGCCGATACCGGCTGATGTTGGCGGGCACGCGGTGGATCGAGTCGATGATCCGGCGGCTGGCAGGATCCAGAAGGACCAGATTGCTGTGTTTCCCCATGATTTCAGCGAGAAGCTGCCGCTCTGCCAAGTCGCCCATTTCGTCGATGACCTGGACGGACAGGATCAGGATCCGGTCCAGACCGCTTTGCCGGATAGAGAGGACTTTGCCGCCCTCCAGATGCTTCCGGAGCACCATGCAGAAAAGGGGCGGCTGGGGCGGGTTGGGCGCTGTGGTCGTGGTCAGATGGACCCGTGCCTCTTGGGCCAAGGTGGAAAACAAAAGCTTATAGTTTTGGCTGCGATTGCGCAGCGTCATAACGATTTCATGGCGATTGGGCTGGGCGATTTTGTCAATGCGGGCGCCTGTCAGATGCTGGCTGCATTCATGGGCTACCGCCCGCAGCACGATGCCGTCGAACGACATGGCCGGACCTCCTTTGGCAGCTGCCGTCTCTCCGGTACGGGGCGGCGGCGCAGGATATGATGTTATGCCGTTAGTATATCGTATTATGAAGCGGAAAGAAACCCGGGCGTTGAGAGCATGGGCATCATGACGGATAGAAGCCAAGTTTATGTACTGTTTAATAGGCAAACATGTTATAATATTGGTTAAAATGAATATGCGAAAGACAAAGGGGGATATATCTTGATCCAGAGCATGACGGGCTTCGGCCGTGATGAACATATCGGCGAAATCAAAGCGGTGACCGTGGAGATCAAATCGGTCAACCATCGCTACAATGAGATCCAGGTGAAAATGCCGCGGAAATACACCTATCTTGAAGAGCGGGTCCGGCGCTACGTGTCCGCTGCCCTGAGCCGGGGCAAGGTAGATGTTTTTATCAAAGTGGAAGAACGGGCCGATTCGGATAAGGCGATGAATATTGACAAGCAAATGGCAGTCAAGTATCATAATAAGATACGCGAATTGGCTGAGGAACTGAATATCCCCATGGATTTGGGGGTCACCGCCCTGATCCAGATGCCCGGCGTCCTGGCCCTCGATGAAGCCGACGATGAAATGGAGGCCGTCTGGACCGAAATCCAACCGGCGGTGGACGGTGCTGTGAACCAGCTTCTGGCCATGCGAAAGATCGAAGGCGAGAAACTGTCATCCGATTTCAAAGAACGTCTGATTTATCTTGAGACCTTGAGGCAGCAGCTGCTGGAACGATCCCCTGCCGTGGTCGTGAACTACCGTGAACGCTTGCGCGCCCGGATCAAAGAATTGCTGGAGGCCGAGACAGTGGATGAAAACCGGATCGCAGTGGAAACGGCGCTCTTTGCCGACCGCGCCAGCATCAATGAGGAACTGGTCCGTCTGGACAGCCACATCCACCAATTCCGCAGCATGCTGAAGGAGAAGCAGGCGGTTGGACGCAAGCTGGACTTCTTATGCCAGGAAATGAACCGGGAGGTCAACACCACCGGCTCCAAAGCCAATGACCTGGAAATTACCCATATCGTTGTGGAGATGAAGAGCGAGCTGGAAAAACTGCGCGAGCAAGTTCAAAACGTTGAATAAATCCCTGAAGAGCTGGGGTGCTAATATGGAAATCAAACTGATCAACATAGGCTACGGCAACATTTTATCCGCCGGCAGGGTCCTGGCCATCGTCAGTCCCGAATCGGCACCTATCAAAAGAATCATCCAGGAAGCCAGGGAAAAGGGCCGGCTGATCGACGCCACCTATGGCCGCCGGACACGGGCCGTGGTCATCATGGACACAGACCATGTGATCTTATCCGCCCTTCAGACTGAAACCGTTGCCAACCGCTTCTGGAACAAAGATACCGACAAGCAAGGAGACAGCATCGATGCCGAATGACCAAACCCAAGGACATCTGATCATCCTATCCGGGCCATCCGGCGTGGGGAAGGGCACCATCTGCAAAGAACTGCTGAAACGGGATCCCCGCCTCGCCTTATCCATTTCCGCCACGACCCGCCCGCAGGGGCCGGGCGAGATCCATGGGAAGGATTACTATTTCTGCACACCTGAAGAATTCCAAGCCCTCGAGGATCAGGACGGCTTCTTGGAATGGGCCGAGGTGCATGGCAACCGGTACGGCACGCTGAAGCTAAAAGTCAAAGAAATCCTGGATTCCGGAAAAGATTGCATCCTGGAAATCGACGTCCAGGGCGGGCTCCAGGTTTTGAGCAAGATGCCTCAGTGCTGCATCACGATTTTTGTGGCACCGCCATCAGAAGAGGAATTGCTGCGGCGGATCCGAAACCGCGACCGTGACAAGCCGGAATCCATTGCCCTGCGGATGAAGACCGCCCAGTGGGAAATGGCTCAGGAGGACCAGTACCAATATACCGTGATCAATGATGATTTAGAAACGGCCATCTGCAAGATCCTGCAGATTTTGGAGGAGGCGCGTCGTGATGCGCCGGATCCGGCCGCAGTCTGCAGCGATCTTCTATGAAACTTGATGTAATGAGGAATATCGATAATTTAAGGAGGAATAAAGATGCGTCAGCCAACCATTGACACCCTGCTGGGCAAATTGGATTCAAAATACGGCTTGGTGATCGCCACGGCCAAACGTGCCCGGGAAATCACCGACGGCGCCAAACCGGCGGCGGAATGCAACAGTACTGAAATGAAGAAACCCGTCAGCATCGCGCTGTGTGAGATCGGCGCCGGAAAACTCAACATTGAAACACCCGCCAGAGGCATCAAATAGATTTTCGAAAGCTGCATGATGCCTGTACCCACAAGGAGGATCCAATGCTAAGCGGAAAAAAAATCGCACTCGGCCTTAGCGGAAGCATTGCAGCGTACAAGGGCGCTGAGCTGGCCAGGCTTCTGATCAAAGCGGGTGCTGAAGTCCAGTGCATCATGACGGCCGGTGCCTGCGAATTCATATCGCCTCTGACGATGCGCACCCTGACGGAACGGCCGGTCATGCAAAGCATGTTTGAGGAGCCAAAGCAATGGAATGTGGAACACATTGCCGTCAGCCGCTGGGCGGATCTGTTTCTGATTGCCCCGGCCACGGCCAATGTGATCGGGAAAATCGCCCACGGCATCGCCGACGATCTGTTGACGGCCGCCGTGATGGCCGCGACAGTGCCGGTGGTGGTCGCTCCGGCGATGAATTCGGCCATGTTTGAAAATGCGGCGGTTCAGGAGAATATGGATCGGCTCCGGTCCCGCGGATACCACTTTGTCGCACCGGGCGTGGGCCAGCTGGCCTGCGGCGATACCGGCAAAGGCCGATTGGCCGATCTGGAGCATATCCTGAAAATCTCGGAATACGCGATGCGAAAAGACAGGCCGCTGAGAGGACAAAAAGTCCTGATCACGGCCGGCCCCACCCGGGAACCTCTGGACCCGGTCCGTTACCTTACGAACCACAGCAGCGGAAAAATGGGCTATGCTTTGGCCGAAGCAGCCTGGCAGCTGGGGGCCGATGTAACCCTGGTCAGCGGACCGGTAGAATTGAAGCCACTTCCATTTTACAGAACCATCCAGGTTACCACCGCCGAGGAAATGGCCGCAGCTGTCCTGGAAGAAGCCGCATCGGCTCAATTGGTGGTCAAGGCGGCAGCGGTGGCAGATTACACCCCCGCCGAAACCAAGACTCAGAAGATCAAAAAGCAGCAAGAGGATTTTCAAATCCTCTGCCGCCGCACGCCGGACATTCTTGGCATCCTGGGCAGCCGAAAGCGGACCGGTCAAGTGCTGGTGGGCTTTGCCGCGGAAACCGAGGATTTACTGGCGCATGCTGCCGAAAAGCTTCAGAGAAAGCATGCGGACCTGATCGTTGCCAATGACGTGACCATGGAGGGCTCCGGTTTTGGCAGCGACACCAACATCGTAACCTTGCTGTTTGCCGACGGCAGCCGCCGCTCCTTGCCTCAGATGAGCAAGGAAGCCGTCGCGGAAGAGATCCTGCAAGCCGCGGTCCGGCTGCTTCGGTAAGAGTTTAGCATAAAATAGAGAATTAGGAGTGATGTCCCATGGTGAAAAAATTATTCACGTCGGAGTCAGTGACCGAAGGCCATCCCGATAAAATGGCCGACCAGATTTCGGATGCGGTTCTGGATGCGATCATTGAGCAGGATCCCTTTGCCCGGGTTGCCTGTGAAACAGCCCTGACTACCGGCATGGTCCTGGTGATGGGGGAAATATCCACCTCGTGTTATGCGGATATTCCCAAAATCGTCCGGGATACGGTGGTCGAGATCGGCTATGACCGGGCCAAATATGGCTTTGACGGCCAGACCTGTGCGGTCCTGACCTCCATCAACGAACAATCCACCGACATCGCCATGGGTGTGAACCGGGCTCTGGAGGTCAGAGACGGCTTAGTCACCAACATCATTGAAGAATTGGGCGCCGGAGACCAAGGGATGATGTTCGGCTTTGCAACCAATGAAACGCCGGAATACATGCCGTTGACCATCAGCCTGTCTCATCTGATTTGCCGCCGTTTGGCGGCTTCGCGCAAAGACAAGACCCTGCCTTTTCTGAATCCTGATGGCAAAGCCCAAGTGACCGTAGAGTATGAGAATGGCTGTCCGGTTCGCCTGGATACGGTGCTGGTTTCTGCTCAGCACAGCGAAAAAGTGGATATCGATCAGCTCCGGGATGAAATCATCCACAAAATCATCGACCCGGTGCTGCCTCAGAACCTTCTGGACGACAAGACCAAGTTTCTGGTCAATCCCACCGGACGATTTGTGATCGGCGGCCCCATGGGAGATTCAGGCTTGACCGGAAGAAAAATTATTGTGGACACCTATGGCGGCATGGCGCGTCATGGCGGCGGCTGCTTCTCCGGCAAGGACCCCACGAAGGTGGACCGCTCCGCTGCCTATGCAGCCCGTTATGCGGCCAAAAATATTGTCGCTGCCGGTTTGGCTGACAAATGCGAGCTGCAGCTGGCTTATGCCATCGGCGTTGCCCGGCCGGTCAGCATCATGGTGGAGACCTTCGGCACCGGGAAAGTCGAAGAACGGGAAGTCGAAAAAGCCGTTCGAGAAATCTTTGATTTCACCCCGTCCGGCATCATCCGGACCTTGGATCTGCGCCGGCCGATTTACAAGCAGACCGCCTCATACGGACACTTCGGCCGCAACGATCTGAACCTTCCCTGGGAGCGGCTTGACAAGGTGGATGACTTGAAGACCTTCTTTAAGATCTGAACTTAGATCCAAACAGAGGAGTCGGTTCATGTATGCTATCATGCTGGTGCTGGGCACCTATGCAGCCAAAGATTTAATATTGACTTACAAGATCCGGGAAGGCACCAGCTGTCTTCCCGGTATGTTGTTTTCAGTTCCTGTGAAACAGCACCAGGAACGCGCACTGGTGCTGCGCCTGCAGAAAAGCTGCCCTGCAGGGATCCGGCCCAGACCGCTTGGGGCTCCGGTGCATCCCGGCCCTGTCGTGTCTCGCCAGGGGCTGGCTTTGCTGCGTTGGCTGGGCAGACACTATGTCTGTCCTTTGAATCGTGCGGCAGGCTTGTTCATGCCGCCGCCGGTACGGGCAGTCAAAAGGAAAGGCTGGCGCATGGCGGCTGATCTGCCGGAACGGGTGCCGTCGCGGCATGCGGACCTTTTCGAAAAGCCGGAGGAAGCGGCTTTATGGACGGCCTTTTTGCAGGCTGGCGAAGAGGGATTGGATGAAAGCATCTTAAAAAAGCAATTCGGCCCCGGCGGCTTGACGCGGATCGCAGAGTGGGTCCGGTCTGGAAGCCTGGAGGAATTCCATGAATGGAAATCAAAAAACCGGACCCAAAAAGACTTGGTGATTGCTTTGACGGACCGGGTACAGGATCCCGAACTTATGGCAAAGCTGCAGAAACGCGCCCCGCGGCAGTCGGCCCTGCTGGAAGCGGCCATAGGGCTGCGAATGCCGGAGGGTGTATCGTGGGCGCAGCTTCAGGCGCAGGGCTTCCGGGACAAGGATCAGCTCCGGGGGCTTGCGGATAAGGGTCTGATCACCCTTGAATATCATGCGGTAAGGAGAAATCCTCTGAAAGATATGATTGACGGCAGCCTCAGCAAGGATCTCGAACCAATGCAGCAGGCTGCCCTGGATCGGATGCTTCCCCAAATTCGCCGCCGGTGCTTCGGGGAGCATCTCTTGTTCGGCGTGACCGGCAGCGGTAAAACGGAGGTCTATTTTCAGGCCGCCGCGGAAGTGCTTCGTCAAGGACGTCAGGTGCTCTATATGGTGCCGGAAATCAGCCTGATCCCTCAGCTGGCTGCAAAGGCAGCGGATTGGTTCGGCGATGATGTGGCGGTTCTGCACAGCAGCCTGAGCGAGGGAGAGCGTTACGACGAGTGGCAGCGGATCTCCCAAGGGCGGGCCAACCTTGTGCTGGGGCCCCGTTCCGCTCTCTTTGCGCCATTTAGTGATCTGGGCATGATCGTGATCGATGAGGAGCATGAAAACACCTACAAGCAAAACGAACCAGACCCCCGATATGATGCCAGGGATGGAGCCAGGGTCCTTGCCCGGGCGTACCGAGCGGTTCTGGTGCGCGGATCGGCGACGCCGGATTTGGGGACTTTCTATCGAGGCCGTTCTGGCAAGCTGACCCTGTCCGCCCTGCCCAGCCGGGTCCAAGGCAGAGAAATGCCGCCGATCCGCTGGATCGATATGAATCGTGAAATGAGGGAAGGCCGGCCTTATCCGGTCAGCCAGCCGCTGCTGGATGCGCTGCAGGAGACCCTGGCCAAGGGGGAGCAAGCGATTCTGCTGATGAATCGCAGAGGCTTCCACACCTATATTCTGTGCAGGGACTGCGGACAGAGTCTCCAATGCCCCCGATGCAGCATCGCCATGACTTTCCATCGAAACAGCGGTCGTCTCAAATGCCATTATTGCGACCATACGTCGCCTTTGCCCGGCCGATGTCCCCATTGCGGCAGTCCATCGCTGCAGTATATGGGAACCGGCACGGAGCGGGTGGTGGATTTTATTCATCAGCGCCTGCCGGAAGCCAAGGTCCTGCGGATGGATATGGACAGCACCCGCTCTGCGGGAAGCCATACGGAAATCCTTCGCGAATTCCAGAGCGGCAGAGCCAATATCCTGGTGGGGACCCAGATGGTCGCCAAAGGCTTCGATTTTGCAAAAGTAACTTTGGCCGGGATCCTGCATATCGATGGCGTGCTGAATCTGCCGGATTATCAGAGCAGCGAACGCGCCTTTCAGCTGATGGTCCAAACGGCCGGACGAAGCGGCCGGGGGGAGTGGCCGGGACAGGTTGTCGTTCAGACCTTTTTTCCCAAGAATCCGCTGTTCCAGGCTGTGGAAGCCTACGACTATGAAGGGTTTTACGAACATGAGGCTGCTTTGAGGCAAGCCTTGGGGTATCCTCCCTTTACCCGGCTGGCAAGGATCTTAGTCAGTGGATATGATGAAGCTGAGGTCGTGCGCCGCATTGAAATTCTTGAGCGGCACTGCCGCCAGGCTTTGAAGGAGGAAGCCGATCGTGTGACCTGGCTGGGCCCCTGCAAAGCGCCTCTGGAACGCATCAAAAATCGTTGGCGCTACCATCTGATCCTGGTCTGCCCTTCCCTGGCGCCGCTGCGTCGAAGCCTGGCGGCAGCGAGGATGCTGGCCACCACCCTCGGTGAGGAACCCCGTGTGATCCTGGATATGGAACCCAGATCGATCCTGTGAGGAACGCAGGCAAGGGCCAATCCTTGATTTCTTGCCGTAGAAAGGTTAAAATATAATATCAGGCTTTGCACACAACATGCGATTTGCGATGCGGATGCCTGCAGATCAAACTAAGCGAGGAATGAATATGGCAATCTATCAAATCGTAAAAGAAGGCGATCCGGTATTAAGAGAAAATGCAATTGAAATCAAAGAGATCACTCCCAGCGTGATCCGTCTGTTAGATAATCTGAAGGACACACTGGACAGCACCAGCAATGGGGTCGGTCTGGCCGCACCGCAGATCGGGATATCCAAAAGGGCGGCAATCGTCCATACTGAAGACGAGGGCTTGTTTGAAATGCTCAATCCCGTGATTTTTTCCGCGGATGGTGAGGAAGAAGACTGGGAAGGATGCTTGAGCGTCCCTGGCACGGAGGGCAGGGTGGTTCGGGCTTCGAAGATCAAGGTCCGTTATATGGATCGGACCGGCCGGCAAGTGGAATTATTCGCCCAAGGCTTTCTGGCAAGAGTGATCCAACACGAGACCGATCATCTGAATGGAATCTTGTATATAGACAGAGCGCAGGTGGTCAATCGAAACCCTCAGTAAGGAGCAGCTATGAGAATCGTTTTTATGGGAACACCCGAGCTTGCGGCAGAGTGCCTGGAGGGACTTGCCCAGGCCGGTTATGAAATCCCTTTCGTGGTGACACAGCCTGACCGGCCCAAAGGCCGCGGGCAGAAGCTGGCTTATTCCCCGGTCAAGGAAAAAGCTCTGGCACTGGGCCTGGAAGTCTTCCAGCCGCGCCGTGTCCGGGAGGAATCTGCAATCGAAACCTTAAGAAAAGCCGCACCGGATGTGATTGTCGTCGCCGCTTTTGGCCAGATCCTTCCAAAAACAATTCTGGACATCCCGCCTCTTGGCTGTATCAATGTGCATGCCTCTCTGCTGCCGGCATACCGGGGGGCAGCGCCGATCCAATGGGTTCTTATGAACGGAGAACGGGAGACTGGCATCACCATCATGAAAATGGATGAAGGCCTGGACACCGGCCCAATGCTGCTTAAGAAAAGGCTGGAAATTTCCGAGACCATGACCGGCGGCGAGCTTTACAAGGCCCTGAGCGAACTGGGCAGGTCCGCCTTGCTGGAGGCGCTGCCCTTATGGGCGGAAGGCCGGCTGACCCCTATACCTCAGCCGGATGAAGGCGTCTCATACGCAGTTCGTCTCGATCGAAGCCATGAGCGGATCCAATGGGATTGGCCAGCGGCCCGGATCATGAACCAAATCCGGGCGCTCCAGCCCGAGCCCTGCGCTTTTACCTCCTGGCAGGGCAAGGAAGTTAAGATTCGATCGGCAGAAATTCTCCCTGCCGCAACCGAAGCGGAGCTGGCGGCCCGATTCGAAGAAGCTCTGCCGAATCAGGAACGTTTGCCGGGTCGCGTGATCGGGATTCTGCGCAAACAAGGACCGGTGATCCAGACCGGAGAAGGCGCGCTGCTGCTGACCAGTTTGAAACCGGTCGGCAAGCAGCCGGTGGACGGCGCCAGCTTCGTCAACGGCTATCGTGTGGAGGCCGGAGCGCTGTTTCAGGATTCCGGCTTATAAAAAAAAGACTGTGCATTTTCGACATTCAGTTTTAGTGAGGTGAAACCTATGTTTTTTTGGGATCCAACCTATATAATCATCCTCCCCGGACTGTTGATTGCCATGTTCGCCCAGGCGAAGGTCCAGTCCGCTTACCAAAAATATTCCAGAGTCTCTTCCGCCAGCGGCGCTTCCGGTATGCAGGTAGCCCGACAGCTGCTGCAGGATCAGGGCATTTATGACGTAAAAGTCGAGATTGGCCAGGGCCAGCTGACGGACCACTATGATCCGAAAGAAAAAGTGATTCGTTTATCACCCGGCGTTTACCAGGGCACCTCTCTGGCCGCACTAGCCATTGCCGCTCACGAGACGGGGCATGCGATCCAGCACAATGAAGGCTATGTGCCTCTGGGCCTGCGCAGCGCCATTGCCCCCAGCGTGCAGTTCGCATCGGTGTTGGCCATTCCGCTCTTTATGATCGGGCTGTTTTTCAGTTATACCCTGACCAAGGTTGGGATCTATCTGTTTGCAGCGGTGGTGCTGTTTCAGATCATCACCCTGCCGGTGGAGTTCAATGCTTCCAGCCGGGCGATGGCCGCCCTGGATCGGCATGGCTTCATCACGTCGGAAGAGTATCCGGGCACGAAAAGCGTGCTCTCGGCGGCAGCCCTTACCTATGTTGCGGCGGTGCTGGTCAGCGTCCTGCAGCTGCTTCGGCTTCTGGCCATTGCGGGTTATGGCAGGAGAGACGATTGATGAAGGCCAGAGACGGGGCCTATGAAGTTTTAGAAAAAATCCAGACCGGTGCCTACGCCAACCTGGCGCTGGATCAATTTCTTCAGGGTCCGGGGGCTGATTTGTCGCGTCTGGACCGCAACTTTTTAATGGAATTGGTCCAAGGGACGGTGAAATACCGCCTCTATCTGGACTGGATCATCGATCAGCTGGTCCAGAAGCCCGGCCAACTGAAACCGGGCCCCAGAAACATGCTAAGGATGGGGTTTTATCAGCTGTGCTTTATGGATAAAATACCGGCCCGTGCGGCAACCTTCGAGACGGTCAGTCTGGCCAAGCGGCGTTTCCATAGCGGCGTGGCTTCTTTGATCAATGGGGTCCTTCGCAGCTGGCTCCGGGATCCTGAAAAGGTCCGCTGGCCGGATGAGATGACGGAGCCGGCGCAATACCTTTCGGTGACCCGATCCCATCCCCTATGGATGGTGGAGGACTGGCTGCAGCGCTACGGGTATGAACAGACCCGGTTTTTATGTGAATACAACAACCAACCGCCGGAGCTTTGGCTCCGGACCAATACCCTTCGGACAGATCGGCCGTCATTGATCGAAGCCCTGACGGCCCAGGGCTGCCAGGTCAGGCCGGGGCAGTACGCACCTGAATCCTTGGAGCTGCTTGCCGGTCCTGCGATACGGGAACTGGCCGCTTTCCAAAATGGCTGGTTTACCATCCA
Source organism: uncultured Peptococcaceae bacterium (assembly GCA_937873525.1). Taxonomy (GTDB): domain Bacteria; phylum Bacillota; class Peptococcia; order DRI-13; family UBA5745; genus UBA5745. Next base: position 12,088 of record CALMWJ010000005.1, read on the forward strand.
GGATGAGAGCTCGATGCTGGCTGCCCATGGGCTGGCGCCGCAACCCGGGGAGCAGGTTCTGGACACCTGCGCGGCCCCGGGCGGCAAGACCACCCACATGGCCCAATTGATGCAAGACCAGGGCCGGATCCTGGCTTGGGACCTGCATCCTCATCGGGTGGAACTGATCCGTGAAAACAGCCGCCGTCTGGGGATCCACATGATCGATGCCCGGGCGCAGGATGTGATGCAGGCGAGGGTTTCTGACGAAGGGACCTTTCAGAAGATCCTTGTGGATGCGCCCTGCTCGGGGCTTGGGGTTCTGCGCCGCCGATCCGACGCTCGCTGGAGAAAAACGCCTGAAGAGATCCGCCAGCTGGCGTCGATCCAAAAAGACATGCTGAAGCACGCCTTGGAATTTCTGGCTCCTGGCGGCAGGCTTCTTTACAGTACCTGCACGATCCAGCCGGAGGAGAACCAGCTGGTGGTGGAATCGGTGTTGAAAGAGAACACCGGGTTCGTTCCGGCCCCCCTGCCCTTCGAAGGCTTGGGATTTGGCAGCGGCAGCATGCTCCAGTGCCTGCCTTTTTTACATGGACTGGAGGGCTTTTTCATGGCCGCCATCGAAAGAAAGGAAAGTTAATGTCAGCAGATAAGGATCATTCTTATACTTCAAGTCGTGATGATTCGGATTTTCAGGATGTGCGCGGGCTGTTTCCTGAGGAGATTGGCGTCTGGCTTGAGGGTCAGGGTGAAAAAAGCTTCCGAGGCAAGCAGATTTTCCAATGGCTTCACGCCCGCTGTGCGGTCACCTTCGAAGAAATGACCGACATCAGCCAGGCTTTGCAGAAAAAAATGACGGACGCATGGCCGATCCGCCCTCTTTTGATCCGACGGGAGCAGGTCAGCCGTGATGGTACAAGAAAATATTTATTTGAGCTGTCCGACGGACAGCGTATCGAAACGGTCCTCATGGCCCATACGGAGGAGACCGGCCACATTCGCCATACCCTTTGTCTTTCCACCCAGGTGGGTTGTGCCATGGGGTGCGTTTTTTGCGCGACCGGAGAAGGCGGCTTCACGCGGAACCTGACGGCCGGCGAGATCGTCGGACAGGTTCTGGATGTGACCGCCAGCCGGCGCCGGGAACAACCTGGTTTTGAAGTGCATAATCTGGTCTATATGGGCATGGGAGAGCCGCTCCTGAACTACGACTCGGTCGTCCGGAGCATCCGGCTTCTGAACCATCCCAAGGGTCAGAAGATTGGAATCCGCCGGATCACCGTCTCCACCTGCGGTATACCTGAGATGATCCGCCGTTTGGCCCGAGAAGGCCTCGATATCACCCTGGCCCTGTCCTTGCACAGTCCCGATCCTGAGCTCCGTTCACGGCTGATGCCGGTCAACCGGCGTTTTCCCCTGTCTGAAGTCATGGAGGCTTGCCGGGATTACGTCAAGTCCACCGGCCGCAGGATGACTTTCGAATATACGATGATCCAGGGGGTCAACATGAGCGTGAGCCATGCCGATGCATTGTGCCGTCTTTTGAATCATATCCAATGCAATGTGAACCTGATTCCGATCAACACCGGAAGTCATGGGTTCCAGAAGCCGGGCAGAGCTGCCCAGGAAGCATTCCGCAAAAGACTGACGGAAGGCGGCCTGGAAGCTGTGATCCGGGAGGAAAAAGGATCCGATATTGCCGGTGCCTGCGGACAGCTGGCAGGTCAATCGAAACGGGGAGAGTGAGACAATGGCATTTCTGGCAGCAGGTCTGACGGACGTAGGGTTGGTACGCAAGGAAAATCAGGATAGTATTCTTATGATGCCTCAACGGGGGGTTTTTGCCGTCGCCGACGGAATGGGCGGACACGCCGGCGGCAAGCTGGCCAGCGCCATCGCGGTCGAGGTGCTGACCCGAAGGATCGCTTCAGAACCGAACCTGGACCGCCGCACCATTGATTCGGCCTTGGAAGAAGCCAATCACAAAATCCTGGAGCGCGCACGGCAGGACCAAATGCAGGGAATGGGGACCACGCTGACCCTTGCATATCATTCGGAAGGCAGCTGGCAGGTGGTCCATATCGGCGATAGCCGGGCTTACGCCATCACAACGGAAGGCGCCCATGCCTTGACCCAGGACCATTCTCTGGTGGGAGAATTGCTTGCTCAGGGAAGCATTACCCGTGACGAAGCTCAGAACCACCCTCACCGCAACATCCTGACCCGGGCCCTCGGCAGTGAGGACAATGCGCTGCCCGAATGGAACCAGGTCAAAGCCGAAAACCTTTCATACCTGCTGTTGTGCACCGATGGATTGTATAATATGCTGACCGATGAAGAAATCAAAACCATCGCTATGCCGGAGGATCAGACGCTTCATGAAAAAGCAGCTGCGATGATCGAGCTCGCCAAGCACAGGGGAGGGTTTGACAACATTACGGCGATCCTGATCCAACAGGAGGACTGATGAATGCTGCAAAGAGGAAAGCTGCTTAATCAGCGTTATGAAATCCTGGAACTGGTGGGCGGCGGCGGGATGTCTCTGATTTATCGCGCCAGAGATACCGAACGGCATCGCATCGTCGCCATCAAAGTCTTACGGGAACAGTATTCGGAAGATCCTGTATTTATTGCACGCTTCAACCGGGAAGGGCACTCGGTTTCCGGGCTGGATCATCCAAACATCGTTAAAATCTACGGTGTCGGCAAAGATGAAGGGGTCCATTACCTGATCATGGAAATGATCGAGGGCCGGGACCTGAAGCAGGTGCTGCAGGAAAAGGGGCTCTTCACACCCCGTGAGCTATACCCTATCGCAGCCCAGATCTGTGATGCCATCGCCTATGCGCATCGTAAAAAAATCATACATCGGGATATCAAACCCCACAACATCATCGTTCGGCCCGACGGCCAGATCAAGGTGACTGATTTCGGTATTGCCCGGGCGGCATCCGAAGCGACCATGACCCATACCGGAAGTATTATGGGGTCCGTGCACTACTTATCTCCCGAGCAGGCCAAAGGTGAGATCGCCGATGAGCGCTCCGACATCTATTCATTAGGTGTCCTGCTTTATGAGATGGCCACCGGCAAACTGCCCCATGAAGGGGAATCCCCCATCAGCGTCGCCGTCCAGAAAATCCAGAAGGACCCCTTGCCGCCCCGTGCCGCCAATCCTGACCTGAACGAGGCGATGGAGGTGGTGATTCTGCGGGCCATGAACCGTGATCCGAGGAAACGATACCCGTCGCCGTTGGAATTAAAAGACGATTTAAGGGAAGCTTGTTTTAATAATCGCGTCATCTATGAACCGGCCCCTGATGTAATGCAGGACACGCTCCAGGGGGATGACCTGGCCCGGCTGAGTGAATATGCCGGCAGCGCCGCGGCCTCCCAGGAAGGAGACCGGTACCGGATGACAGGCGGGGCAGGCGGAAAATCTCCAAAACGGCCCTGGTGGCATCTCTTGTTGTTCTTTTTAGGACTGACCGCCGCCGGTCTGATCATCGGACTGGGCATCTCCTCGATCCTGTATGAGCCTGAAGACGTGATCGTTCCGGACGTGACCCGAATGCCTTACCAGGAAGCGCTGGATACGCTGGCCGCCGCCAAGCTGCAGGGAATCCTTTCGGAGGAAAGGGCCCTTCATACCTCAGTTGACAAGGATGCCATCGCTTTTCAGGAACCGGCAGGCAATGTTCCGGTCAAGGCAGGCAGCACGATCCTGCTGACCATCAGCGCCGGTCCGGAACAGGTGATCGTCCCGGCATTGCGCGGGCTTTCAGCGCAGGCCGCAGAAGTGGAGCTGGCGAATAAAAAATTAAAGCTGGGCAATACCGTAGAGGTCAATGACAATGAAGTCCCCAAAGGCGGTGTGGTCCGGCAGGACCCGGAAGCCGGCGCCAGTGTGGATTTGGAAAGCGTTGTCCATATCATCATCAGCAAAGGCCCCGTCATCCAATATGTTAAAGTGCAGTCCTTTGTGGGAATGCCCCTTGACGAGGCGCAGGCGGCTGCGGCTGCTCTGGGCATTACCATCGGGTCCGTCGAAAAGGAAATGAGCTGGACCTATGCGGAGGGGATGGTGGTTCGTCAGGATCCCGCCGCCGATGCTGAGGTCGAGGCCGGCACACCGGTGAATCTGGTGGTCAGTTCCGGGCCGGGGCCATCTTGATAAAGAAACACCGCAACGCCGTACAGGTCTCTCGGCCAATCCGGCAAAATATTGCAGGGCTTCAAGGAGGTAATGGGTTGAACTCAGAAGGCATTGGCAGAATCCTGAAAGGATACAGCAGTTTTTATTATGTCAGCGACGGCAGTGATCTTTGGGAATGCCGTTTGCGGGGCAGGTTCCGCAAGGAAAAGCAGACGGTGCTTGCCGGTGACAAGGTGCGTTTCACGGTGTTGGATGCCGAAAACCGAAAAGGGGTCGTGGAAGAGATCCTGCCCAGAAGCAACGCCTTGATCAGGCCAGCAGTTGCCAATGTGGATCAGGCCTTGATCGTCCTGGCACCTGCCGACCCGGCTCCGGACCTGTGGCTGCTTGACCGGCTGCTGATCATGATCCGTTGTGAAAAGATCGAACCCATTCTTTGCTGGAATAAAGAGGATCTTGCCGCGCCGGCGGATGTGGAGCTGCTGAAAAGAATCTACGATTCGGCAGGAATCCTCCAGGTGCAGACCTGTGCCTTGACAGGACAGGGTGTGCCGGAGCTCATCCGCTTGCTGAAAGACCGGACCACGGTTTTAGCCGGTCCCTCCGGGGTCGGCAAATCCAGCCTTTTGAATCAGATCGAACCCGGACTGACCCTGAAAACCGGGGAAACCAGCCAAAAGCTGGGCCGCGGCCGGCATACGACCCGCCACGTGGAATGGCTTCCCCTTGCCTTTGGCGGCTGGGTCGCCGATACGCCGGGATTCAGCCAGATCTATCTTCCGGAGAAGGTAAACCGGGAGAATTTGAAAGCCCACTATCCGGATTTTGAACGTGCGCTGTTTGATTGTCAATTTTCGTCATGCAGCCATGTCAAAGAGGTCCAATGCGGTGTCAAAGCGGCGGTTGAGGCCGGTTTGATCGACGAAGGACGCTATCAGCGTTATGTTTCCTTCATGGAGGAACTGACCCAGCGAGACAAGCGTTATTAAAAAGGGAGTCATTGAATGGAAAAAACCTGTGTGCTGGTCCTGGGAGGACAGATCTGTGACCGGCAGGCGTTCATCAAAGCGGTCCTGTCCGCAGATTTTATTTTAGCAGCGGACAGCGGAGCACATCATCTGGCAGACGCCGGACGGTTTCCTGATGTCATCATGGGGGATCTGGACTCGATTGATCCCGGTCAGATGCGACGCATGGAGGCAGCCGGATGCCGGATACGCCGTTATCCTGTTGATAAAGACGATACGGATAGTTGTCTGGCTGTGAAGGAGGCGGCGGCCATGGGGTTCGACGCCATTGAAATCTGGGGCGCCCTAGGCAGCCGGATCGATCACACCTTTGCCAACCTGATGCTGCTTCTGCTGCCGGAAGTCCAGCCAGGGCAGCGCATCACACTTCGGGATGGAGGTCTGGCCGTTTTCCTTCCCCAACACGGCCAGATCCTGGCCGGCCGGCCGGGGGACTATGTTTCCTTATTTGCCCTGGGGAACCCGGTGCTTGGTTTTCGCAACCGAGGGTTGAAATACCAACCACCGGGCAACCGATATGACATGAATTACCCTTTGGGGATCAGCAACGAATTGATTGGAACAGAAGCTTGGCTCGACTGGGACGAGGGGGTCCTGCTTTGTATGCAGCTGGACAGAGAAACCTATGGAGGAACAGAAAATGACGGAAACAACGGATGCGATTGCAGGGCAACCGCAACATAATCTGGCCAGGGCTGTGGTTTGGGATGACCAGGTCCAGGTCGCGGCGATCATCAGTACGGAGATGGTCAACGAGAGCATTCGGCGGCATCATCTGACGCCTTTGGCGGCAGCGGCTTTGGGCCGCGGCTTGATGTCGGCAGTCTTTCTCGGATTGAACTTAAAAAGCAACGATACGATCACCCTCAGGATCCTAGGCAATGGCCCCCTGGGCGGCATGATCACCCAAGCCGGTGCTGACCAGCGCGTGAGGGGTTATGTCGGCAATGCCCAATTGGAGCTGCCGCTGTCCCCTCAAGGCAAGCTGGACGTGGGCGCGGCCGTCGGCAAAGAAGGCGAGCTCTTTGTGACCAAAGACATGGGGCTGAAAGAGCCCTATAACAGCAGCTGTCATCTGATCAGCGGTGAGATCGCCGAGGATCTGGCCTACTTTTTTCATCAATCGGAGCAATGTCCGGTGGTGGTTTCCCTTGGTGTCCTGATCGATGTGGACGGCAGCTGCCGTTCGGCTGCAGGCTATATGATCAAGGCTTTGCCGGGCATTGAGGATTCAAAACTCCAGGCGCTGGAAGAATGGCTGCAGGTCTTGCCCCCCGTATCCGCCTTGGCGGAGCAGCTGGGAAATCCTGCGGAAATGCTGCACGCCCTTTTCCCCAAAGACAAGCTGGTTGGCTTGACGGAAGAAACCTGGGCTTTCGGCTGTGACTGCAATCGCCAGAGACTGGAACGCCTGCTGATCAACATGGGTACGAAGCAGCTCAAAGAAATGATCGAAGAGGATGGGAAAGCCACCTTGCGCTGCCACTTCTGCGGAGACACCTATGATTTTTCAAAGGCAGAGCTGGAGGCCTTGCTCAAAGAGATCGAAGGATAAGGACAAGTGCTCCGGATGACAAAAGGCGTCTTATTTTTTCTAAGATCTGAACCAAAAAGGGCTGCTGTGTCGAATCCACACAGCAGCCCTTATTCTTGGCATCAATCAAATTAGAAAGGGAACAGCCTAAACCGCACGCTGAACTTTACCGGAGCGGAGGCAGCGGGTGCAAACCCGAAGCTTAACGGTCTGTCCGTTGATATTGGCACGTACAGGCTGAAGATTAGGTTTCCAGACCTTCTTCGTACGGATATGGGAATGGCTGACTTGCATGCCTACCGATTTTCCTTTACCGCAAACGTCACATTGAAAAGACATAAAATCCACCTCCTTTTGGCTGATCACCTAGATATTCTAACAGAAACATACACTGATTGCAAGGTATATTGACAGGATATTGCTGAAAATGACGGCAAAAATGACTGCTTCTGAGCAAATAGCACCAGAGGCCAAGGAACAGGTCCTAATTTTGCAGCTGGATCAACGGATGCTTTTCAAAAAAAGTCAGATTCATCATAGACAATATTAACCCAGAAGTATAATTTACACTATGAGGTGTATTTTTTCCTTAGCCATTGTATAATGTTCGTTGTAATTCAATAAAATAATGATGAAACATCAACCGGCGACGGACGCCTGAGGCCTTTTATGCAAGGAGGGTGTGATGAAAAATCCTATCAAATACAATGAGAAAAAAGAAACATCTCCTTATCAGTATTTCAACTTTGTTTTTAGCTTCGGCATCACGGTTGCCATCACGCTGTATCTGACCTACCACGGCGGAACCTGGCTTGACCGCCGCTTCGGAACCTCCCCGTGGTTTATGCTGGGGCTGGTTTTGCTTGGATTGGTTGCCTCCATGCGAGTCCTGATCCGCGATCTGAACAAGGAATTCCGAAGCAAAAAGGACGAGCCGGATGATCCATCAAAACGGGATCGCCCGAATCAATGATCAGGGAGGATGATGAAATATGTCTGAGACATGGACCCTGGCCCTGCTCGGCTTGCTCCTGGGTCTGGCCGCGGGATTTCTTTTAGATGAAGGCGCGAAGCGATATCTGGGATCAAGGACGGAAAAAGACAGCAAAGATTCTGTCTTGTTGGTGTACGGCCTCAAACTCCTGGCCATCGTCGTTTTATTCTTGCTGGTCTACCGATGGATTCCCCTGCTTCTGGGGACCGGAGCGGGAGTTTTGATCGAGAAGCAGTGGTTTATCATCCGTATGGTTCGTTCCCTCAAAAAATCGAAGAGAAAGGAGGGAGAATGATTGGATGGAATGATCCCGGCCATAGCCTCCTCGGAGGGGGGCGCCTTGTTTGACCTGTTTGGACTGGAAATCAGCAGCGTCACCACAACCACCTGGGCCATCATGCTGGTCCTGACGATGGCCTGCTTTTTCTTTTCTCGCCGACTTAAAGCGATTCCTGAAACCAAGATCCAGCTGATTGCTGAGCTGACGGTCGATACCTTGCTGGGATTTTTGGGTTCGATCATGGGCAGCAAAGAAAAAGCGCGTTATTATTTCCCCATGGTCGGAAGTTTTTTCTTCATTATTTTGGCATCCAATTATTCCGGATTGCTGCCCGGCGCCGGACATTTGCCAGGCTTTCAAGCACCGACCAGTGCCATCAGCTACACGGCGGCCTTGGCCTTGGTGGTGTTTTTTTCAACCCATTATCACGGGTTCCGGACCCATGGGATCCATTATCTGAAACATTTTATCGATCCACATCCCCTGATGCTGCCGCTGACCCTCATGGAGGAGCTGATCAAACCCTTGTCGCTGTCGCTGCGGTTGTATGGCAACATCTATGGTGAAGAAACGCTGGTTGCCAGCATTTTTGCGATGGTTCCGCTGTTTGTGCCGCTGCCCTTTATGCTTCTGGG
>CALMWJ010000006.1 GCA_937873525.1 uncultured Peptococcaceae bacterium
GCCCAGGAGAATCTCGCGTTTAATGTCACGCTTGTTGGGGTCTTCAATCGGCACCGCGCTCAGCAGGGCTTCAGTGTAGGGATGCAGCCGGTTTTTGAACAGCTCTTCGGTTTCGGCATATTCGCAGAGCTTGCCGACGTACATAACGGCGATGTGGGAGGAGAGCCAGCGCACCACGCGGATATCGTGGGATATGAACATGTACGTCAGATTTTTACTGGCCTGCAGGTCCTTCAGCAGATTCAGCACCATGGCGCGGACGGAAACGTCAAGGGCGGAAATCGGTTCGTCACAGACGATGAAATCAGGATTCAGCGCGATGGAACGGGCGATCCCGATGCATTGCTTCTGGCCGGCTGCCAGGGTGTGGGGGTATTCGTTCATCAGGTCCGCTTTCAGACCCACGTCCAGCAGAAGCTGTTCGACCCGGTCTTGCAATTCGGAGCCCTTTGCGACTTCATGGACCAAAAGGGGTTCGCCGATGATCTTGCCGATGGTATCCCGGCTGTCGAAGGAGCTGAAGGAGTCCTGGAAAATCAATTGGGCCCTGGTTCTGAATTTCTTCTCTTGCTCCTTGGTGTAAGCGTAAATATCTTCGCCCTGGAAGTAGATTTCTCCGGAGGTCTTTGGCAGCAGCTTCAATGCAAGACGACCCATGGTGGTTTTGCCGCAGCCGCTTTCGCCAACAAGACCCAGGGTTTCCCCTGCCATCACATCGAGGGTCACATCATCCACAGCATGAACAAAGGACTTCGCTTTGGTGAGCAAGCCGCCGCCGATAGGAAAGTATTTCTTGACGTTTCTTACCGATAGCAGACTTTTCTTTGCTTTTTCATCAATCACGTGTTTCCCCCCCCTTTACAGTTTTACAGCCAAGGGATCGAATTCATCCCGGATCCAGTTGCCCATCAGGTTCAGACACAGAACCGTCGTTGCAATCAGCAAACCGGGGAATATGACGATCCAAGGCGCTTGGGTCAGATATTTTCGTCCTTCGCCGATCATCAAGCCCCAAGACGTATCAGGAGGCTGAACACCGAAGCCCAGGAAGCTGAGGTTCGCTTCTGCGTTGATGAAGTGAGCCAGTTCCAGAATGTAGGTTGTCACCATCGGAGAAATGATGTTGGGCATAATATGTTTGTACAGGATCCGGTTGGTGCTGGCGCCGATGGCGTGTCCAGATTCCACCATGGCGGAGCTGCGGATGACCAGAACCTGGCTGCGGGCCATACGGCAGAACAGCGTCCAGCTGTTGATCAGCAGCGCCAAAATCAGGTTCTTCTGGCCGGGTCCGAGAATCATTACGAAGGTCAATGCGATCAGCAGGGTCGGAGACGATGCCCAGACGTCCACCATACGCATGATGATCATGTCGGTCCAGCCGCCGAAATAGCCGGCCAGCATGCCCAGGATGACACCGATGATGCCGCCGATGGTGGCAACCGTAAAGCCGACGTTCAGCGAGACGCGGCCGCCGTACAGCAGACGGGTGTAAATGTCGCGGCCCAATTGGTCAGTCCCCAGAATGTGGGGCTGCGTCACGCCCACGGCTTCGCCGGGGGCCATGGTCGGGGCCGTCAGCCGGTTTGCCAGGTCGCTCTTGGCCGGGCCATAATCCGTGAAGACCGGTGCCAAAATAACCATGGTGAAAATGATAAGCAGGGCAATGCCGGCGATCAGGGCAGGCTTGTTGTGCCGAAAACGGCGCAAAAGGCTTGTTTTCTTTGGTTTTTTTGTTGTTTCCATTCTCTTCTGCCCTCCTTAGTATCTGATTCGCGGGTCAAATGCAGCGTAAAGGATGTCTGTCAACAGGTTGATCAGACATACGATGATGGCTACAAAGAACACCTCGGCTTGAAGCAATGGAAAGTCCATGTTTTCAATGGTTTCGGAAATCAGATGTCCGAAGCCGGCAAAACCGAATACAACTTCTACCGCCGCGCTCAAGCCGCCAAGCTGTTTGCAATAGTCGTTGCCAATCATGGTCAGGGACGCGGTCATAATGTTTTTCAGGGCGTGCTTGAAAAGCAGCGTCATTTCGGTGACGCCTTTGGCGCGCGCCGTCACTGCGTACAAGGCATTCAGCTGCTGGATCATCTCAAAGCGGACGATCTGCGCCAAATGGCCCATGGGGCGGAAGGAGATGGATACCGCCGGCAGGACCAGGTGCTTCCAGGTGCCCATACCGGAGGTGGGCAGCCAGCCCAGCTTCACGGCAAAAATCAGCATCAGCATCAAGCCGATCCAGAAAGGCGGAAAGCAGATGCCGGCCGTTGAGAATATCGTCACGACACGGTCCAAAATGGAACCGGGCCTATAGGCCGCCAGAATCCCCAGGGGGATCGCGCAGACGACGGAGATCATCGAGGCCAGCAAAATCAGCCACATACTGATGGGCAGACGGTCCATGATGACTTCCATACAGGGCCTGTTCTGCCACCAGGAGATGCCGAAATCACCTCGGCTAAAATCTCTCAGGAAGATCCACAACTGTTCCATCATCGGTTTATCCAGGCCCAACGCCTTGGTCAGGGCTTCACGTTCAACATCCGTCGCCTGCAAAGGCAGCATGATGTCGACCGGATTGCCGACGATATGGGTTATAAAAAAGATCAAAATCGAAATGCCGAGAACCACAAAGAGCGTAAATAAGAGCCTTTGTGCTATGTATTTACCCATTCCCATTAATATCCCTCCCTGTTATTCCTGAAATGATATTGTCGATCATCTCATAGATTATTTTGTTCATTACGCCTGTCCCGCTTGACTAAGCTATGCGTCTACTTGTCTTTTCTGAGCGGGAAGTGGCAGCGTACCCAGTGCTTGCCGTCACCGTCGAGGTCTGTATAGGCAGGCACCTGGGTCTTGCAGATATCCTGGCAATATTGACAGCGAGGATGAAAATGACAGCCGGAGGGCAAGTGAAGCAGGTTCGGGGGATCGCCTTCGATGATGCTCAGCCGTCCGCCCTCTTTCATGGCCATGATCGACCCCATGATGCCCTTGGTGTAAGGGTGGGCCGGAGCATCCCACAACTTGTAGACGTCCAGGATCTCGATCAGCTGACCGGCATACATCATGGCGACACGGTCGGCCATTTCGGCAACGATGCCCAGGTCGGAGGTAATGAACAGGATCGTGGTTTCGATTTCTTTGCGCAGCTGCTGCATCAGTCTCAGAATCTGAGCCTGAATCGTCACGTCCAGGGAACAGGTCGGCTCATCAGCGATGAGCACCTTCGGACGGCAAGCCAAGGCAATCGCGATCATGATGCGTTGCTTCATACCGCCGGACAACTCGTGAGGATAGTTATAATAGCGTTTTTCAGGAGAAGGAATACGGACGACACCCAGCATGTCGATGGCTGCTTTCTTGGCAGCTTCACCCTTGAGGCCCTGGTTGATTTCGACTGCTTCCTGAATCTGCCGGCCGATCGTCTGGGAAGGATTCAAAGACGACATAGGCTCCTGCAGAATCATCGCAATCCCTTTGCCCCGGACGTTTCTCATTTCTTTCATCGGCAAACTGAAGACGTCGACGCCATCCAGATTGACCTCGCCGGAAACGATCTTACCGGGCGGCCAAACGATCAGACGGAGGATCGAAAGCGCCGTAACGGTTTTGCCGCTGCCGCTCTCGCCAACCAATGCCAGACATTCGCCTTTGTTCAAGCTGAACGAAACGTCGTCGACAGCCTTGACTTCACCTTCGCGGAGGAAGAATGATGTGCCAAGATTTTTTACTGAGAGAATTGGTTTTTGTTTAGTTTCTTCCAAAACGAACACCTCCCACAAGTTTTTGGTGAACCGAGTTCAATGCGCCCCTCCTTAAATGAAATATCCAACGAAACTTCGTTGTCCCTCCCTATTACAACCAGATGTTTGTAAATTCAAACAGTCTGAAATTGCCAAATAGAAATAAAATTATGACCATTTTGTCTATCAAATAACATTATTGTAAACATTGGCAAAACTTTCTTATTTCCGATGGGAGCAGGGTTCCAAAAACATAGCGACATGATGGTCAATTTGATGGGCCAAGGCAGAGGGGCTAACCCTCTGAAGGCTCAGACATAATAAACTTCGCCAGAAAACGATCGTTTCCTGCAAAAGAGTGGCAACTAGGGTTTATTTTTCTCCTGAAAACTGAGTGCGAACATAGCATATCAATTTTTTTAAACGCGGAAAAGTATCTGCAAAGAAGTTAGCGCGAAGTAATATCATATTATGAAACGGCGTCTCGCATTGTGATACGGGCGCCTTGCCATTTTTATACATTCCCCATAATTTAGTCAATTTTGTCTATGCTAACTCATTTACTTATGATAGGTCCTTCCGGCCAATATCATCTCTGCGCGATAAATTTGCTCCAGCAGCATGACCCGCACAAGCTGGTGAGGAAAAGTCATCGGGCTGAAATTCAGGCACCACGCCGCCTGCCGAAGCACATCCTTCGACAGGCCATGAGACCCGCCGATGATGAAGACCGTGTCCGTATGGCGCGGATTTGAGGCCGGATTAAGACAAGCTGCAAAAGCCTCTGAGTCCAGCTGCCTTCCTTGCAGCGCAAGAGGGATCACCCGGGCGTTTTCGGGGATCCGCTTAAGGATTCTGGCCCCTTCGCCCTCCAGGATCTTCTGGATCAAGGCCGGCTGGCCTTTATCCTCAATCGGCTCTTCACGGATTTCGGCAATCTCAAGTCGGACCAGAGGCCCCAAACGCTTGATATACTCTGTGCAGGCTTCCCGGAAATATTTTTCTTTGAGCGTGCCAACCGCAATGATCAGGATCTTCAAATTATAACGCCATCCATTCTCCGGGTGTGCAGCGCGGTGCCACGCTGATTCGCAAGCCTTGCCGTTCGATCCCTTTACAACCCTGCCCGCCAGCTCGGCTGAAACGGCGGGCAGCGCCCTCTGCCGTATTCTCAAGGCTATTCTGTATGGTTTGCAGCGCCACTTCCGGGCAATTATTCTCTTCGCTCAAATGCGCCAGGACCACATGCCGTGTCTGCGGCCCCAAGACCTTCTTCAGGCTGCTTGCGGCATCGCCGTTGGATAAATGGCCTTCCACACCAGCGATCCTTCGCTTCAGATATTCAGGATAGCTGCCGCGCCGAAGCATCTCCAAATCATGATTCGCCTCCAGCACCAATCCGTTCAGATTGCTGAGGCACCGCTCCATTCGGCTGGTGAAGACGCCGCAGTCCGTCGCGATCCCCAGGCTGGTCTGTCCATGCCGTATGACGAAGCCGATGGACTCCAGGGCATCGTGGGAGGTTGGGAAGCTCTCAAGCCCCAGCTCCCCGATCGTCCAGCGGTCTTCGGTGCCGATGCAGCGACGGAGCGTTCCCGGGATGTCTCCCGCCAAGCCCTCCATCTCGAACCAGGTGCCTTCCGTGGCATACACGGGGATTTTGAGTTTTCTTGCCAGGATCCCCACGCCGATCACATGGTCCCGGTGGGCATGGGTCACCAGGATGCCTGCCAGATCCTTGCCGTCGCCGCAGCCGGCAGCTGCCATATTGCCCAGGATCCTTTTTCCGGACTGCCCCGCATCCACCATGATCCGGGTCTCCCCAGCCCTGATGTAATGGCTGTTGCCCCAGCTCCCGCTCATCAAACTGCAATAATCCAAGGGTCTGCCTCCTTCTTCGTCAAAAGCCGCATGAAGCGCCCATCGTTTCGATGCCCGCTCCACAGGATTTGTAGAAAAAAAGCGCCGAAGCTCCGCTCAAGCGCTTTTTATGATTTAGTTCAGGTAATTCATCGGGTTCTTGAAAACACCGTTGACTCTGACTTCAAAATGCAGATGGGGTCCGGTGCTGTTGCCGGTTGAGCCGGCGAGGCCAATCAATTCAGACTTGCCGACCTTTTGTCCGAGGCTTACCTTGATTTTGCTTAGATGCGCATAAAGGGTGGACAGCCCATCCCCATGGTCGATGATCACACAATAGCCATAACCGCCCGCATAGCCCGCCTGGGTTACCGTCCCGGCCGCGGCGGAATAAAGGGGGTCGCCTTTATTGGCATCAATATCGATGCCGGTATGGAAGCCCCGGCTGCGCTGGCCGAAAGGCGAGTTGATCTTGCCGCGGATCGGCCATGCCAGCAATCCGCTGCCGCCGCCGCCACGGGAAGCGACAATGGTTTTTGTGCCGGTCTTCACGACCTTGTCCACCGGCTCGGCTAAAACGGTCTCCGCAATGACTTTTCGTTCCAGCTCAACACCATTGACCTGAGCGATTTCATAGGTTACGGACTTTTTGCCTTCGGTCCCGGCTTTGACCACAGACTGCTGGCCTTTATAGGCATTGCTGTCCTTTTCGTAGATGATGTCAAAGGGGATTTTCTCTTCATTGACGGTTTTAATGACCGTTTTGACCGAAATCATAGGCTCCGCCTTGGCCAGCTTTAGAACCTGGCCGATTTGAAGCGTCTTTTCTTTGGCGTCCGGATTGGCCGCTTGCAGGGCTTCAACAGAAGTGCCGTTGGCCGCCGCAATGGACCAAAGGGAATCCCCTTCTTTCAGAACGTATTCTTCGATTTTCTCTTTACCCTGAACCAGAAGCTGGACAGCCTCTTCCGTCGTATCCAGTTCTCTGAGGGTGGCCTCGACCTGGACAACTTCCACCGGCTCGACAAATTCGGCCTCAACCAGCGTCACCTGGCTGCCGGAAGGCAGGTAGCTTTTTTTCACAGAGTCCAATACGGCTTCCGCTTCCTCCGTGGATGCAAGGACTGCCGTATTCTCCTGGCAGACCTCGATCACCGCAGCGTTAAGCTTCCAATCCAGCTTATCCTTAAGAACATCTCGAATGACGGCCTCATCGTCAGAAGCGGCTTTGGGATCCACACCACTCTTTGAATACGTCAGCTGCGCTTCATAATGCAGATCGGCTGAATCCGGGAACCGGGCCGCCAGTTCGGACTTGACTTCTTCCAGCAGCGCTTCGGCTTGGGCTTCGTCCCGGACCATGACTGCCGGCACGCCGTTGATATAGAGCTGCATCGGCCGCGCGGCATGAACATACCATAAACTGAATAACAATAATCCCAGCACACAAACGGGGGCGAAGCCGGCAAGCCGGGCTCCGCTGAATCGGATATTCCGTCCGCCGATCATCAAACCGGATGATTCGGCACGGATCGCCTGCGTTTCTTGTTCTGCAGCCTGCGGTGTGCTTTCGGAGGAGTCCGCCAGGATCATTTGCATGATGCGATGGCCGATTCCGTCCTTCAGGGAATTTTCTGCGGTCTTATAGACTTGCTTGGTCTTGCTTAACGACCAGGCCTTGAGCTTCTCAAAGCCTGCTTTTGCTTGATTTATCGCATCCTTGGGATACAGAAAATCACCACCCTCGGCTTAAGTTTAGTCCGACGCCTGCATTATAACACAGGCGTTTATGTTTTTCAATTTTTCTGTTAACAATCTATTCACAAATTTGTCCACAGTACGCGCCGTCCCGTCCGTGAGAACAGCCTATTCTGCAAGCTCATGCTGTTTCACTTTGATCCACACGGCGCATTCCAGCCGCTTTTTCTCCAATTCACAGCCAAGTTCGTAGGGTTTTTTCAGATCCTTGTTGAAATTCCAGGCATTGGCATGGCAGCCGCCGCTGCAATAGAATCGCGCCCAGCAATTCATGCATTTCTCTTTCTCCAACACATGGGCGTTTCTGAATTGCCGCCCGATTTCAGGTTTTTGAATGCCTGTGTTCACATGGCCAACGATAAAATCGTGATCCCCTACAAACTGGTGGCAAGGATACAGGGTGCCTTCCGGCGCCACCGCCAGGTATTCGCCGCCGGCGCCGCATCCGGTCAGACGTTTGGGCAGACACGGCCCCCGATCCAGATCCAGGTTGA
The DNA here is from genome assembly GCA_937873525.1 of uncultured Peptococcaceae bacterium. GTDB lineage: Bacteria > Bacillota > Peptococcia > DRI-13 > UBA5745 > UBA5745. The sequence goes on from CALMWJ010000006.1 coordinate 7,868, forward strand.
AATGGAAAAACAGGAAGGGCTTGCCGGCTTTCTGGCGCTGGATGTAATAGCGGGCCAGTTTTTCGTATTGTTCATACAGCTCCGGCAGGTCTTCCTCTTTAAAGGCATAGGGCTCCTCCGGAGGGGCGACCACGGGCTCCTCGGAGACCAGGTCAAAGCCCGCCTCCAGCATATGGAGGATGTCCTCAAAGAAATCTTTGTTGTAACGGGTAAAGGTCCCTCTCAAATAATAGTTGTCCCAGTTCCGGCTGGCTGCCGCGGCCTGGTGATGCGGCATGATCACGTCATAGCTGCCCTTGTTGTTGGCGCTGGGCCGCATCCTGTCGTGGACTTCCTTCCGTCCGTCCAGGCTCAGGACCAAGGCCACCTCTTCCCGGTTCAGGAAATCGAGGATCTCCCCCGCCAGCAGAACGCCATTGGTGGTCAGGGTCTGCAGCAGAACCTTTCCACGGCGGCGGCTTTCATCACGCCCGTATAGAACCAGTTTCCGGACGACTTCAAAATTCATGAGGGGTTCGCCGCCAAAATAATCCACCTCAATGTGCTGGCGTTTGCCGGAAGCCTCAAAGAGAAAATCCAGGGCGGCTTTGCCCACTTCATAGCTCATGAGGGAACGGTCTCCGCCAAAGGTGCCGGTGCCGCCAAAGCAATAGCGGCATCTCAGATTGCAGTCATGGGCCACATGAAGGCACAAGGCTTTGACCACATGGTCTTCCGGCATGCGGAAGCCTTCAAGCTCCGGCGCCTCGGACATCAGACTGCCGTTTTGAACCATCGCCTCCAGCTCGGCGGCGATTTCCTTCAATTCCTCAGGATCAGCCGACGCAGCCGCAGCCCCGTTCCAATAGGGAAGGGCCGGAACCTCTGCCAGCCGGCAGCCCGTTTGGCGCCATTGGCCGATAAAATCATAAACCAGGCCGCTGACGCTATGGACCAGGCCGCTGTTGATATCGATGATGATGTTTTCCTGGTCAAACTGAAAACAATGGATCCGGTTTTCTTTGAATTTCATTTTGGGTTATGCCTTACCTTTCTCAAACAGCAAACCCCCGCAAGGTAAACCCTGCAGGGGTCGTGCATCATGATCTATTTCAGAGATTATTTTGCAGACTTGAGGCAAACCTGATTGCCGACGGTACATGAGGTTTTGCAGGCGGATTGACAGGAGGTCTGACATTCACCGCATCCGCCGGTCCGGATGGTCTTGACCAGGTTTTGTTTATTAATGGTCTTGATATGCTGTTTAGCTGCCATGATTAGCACCTCCTCAAACTTGGGATACACTGGAGCGGGTGATGGGAATCGAACCCACACAGCCAGCTTGGGAAGCTGGAACTCTGCCATTGAGCTACACCCGCTCA
>CALMWJ010000007.1 GCA_937873525.1 uncultured Peptococcaceae bacterium
TCGTTTGGGTCATTTGGATTCACCTCCCTTGAGGGGAGTCCCTTTTTTGTTGAAGCGCGCTTTCTGCCGCTGAAACCAGTTCCCGATCAGTTCCCATGACAACTCCTTCGTCCCCATCAGCCCCTTGCTGAAGAACAGCACGATCACCATCAGCAGGACCGAAAAAACCACCATGCGGAAGCCGGGCCGGAAAAGGGGAATGTTGACCCCAAAAAGGGTCAAAGGTTCGTCGGCGATGCGCAGCCATTCCAAGCCGGCGGTGACAATGACCGAGGAGATCAGCGTGCCTGAAATGCTGCCCATGCCTCCTAAAACGATGATCAGGAGGAAATTGTAGGTCAAGGTGAACAGAAACTGCTTCGGGTCGATGGTTCCCAGGATCCCGGCCATCAAAGCGCCGCCCATCCCGGCCAGGAAACCGCTGATTACAAAGGAAAGCATGCTGTGCTTGAACAGACCGATGCCCATGGCCTCCGCGGCAATCTCATCTTCGCGGATCGCCTTGAATGCCCGGCCGTAGCTGGACTTGATCAGTAAAAACATGAACACGGTGACGACGATCGCGGTAAGGACCGGCCACCAGATATGGTCAAAGGATGGGATGTACTTGATGCCCAGCGGTCCGTTGGTCACCGTCTGGAGATTGGTGAAGGCGATCCGGATGATTTCAGAAAAACCCAGCGTGGCAATGGCCAGATAGTCGCCTTTTAACCGCAGGACCGGAAACCCGATCAAAAAAGCGGCCACCGCCGAAAGGACGCCGCCAAGGATCATCGCCGGGAAAAACCCCATATGGATGTTGGCAATCACCGGCCACATCGGCTGCAAATAGAACACCTCGGATCGTACCGCCACCGGCACCGTGAAAATTGCCACCGCATAAGCGCCGATGGCCATGAAACCGGCAGAGCCCAGGGAAAACATCCCTGTAAAGCCATTGATCAGGTTCATGGAGAGACCCATGATCGCATAAACCGCACAGAGATTGATGATCCGCAGGCTGTAAAAGCTCATGTTCTGATCCGCATAAATCAGAAAAGCTGCGGCGACGGCGATCAGGATGAGATTTAACAGGATTCTCTTTTTATTCATTTCTCTTTTCATGATCACACCTTCTCCGTCGTTTTCTCGCCCATGATGCCTGTCGGCCGAATCAGCAGAACAAGGATCAGCGCAACAAAGGCAAAAGCGTCCCTCCAGCCGGTGATCTGACTGAAGAAGGCAACCAGCATGACTTCACCCATGCCCAGGATGAATCCGCCGAGAACGGCGCCCACCGGATTGCCGATGCCCCCAATGACTGCTGCGATAAAGCATTTCAGACCAGGCATGACGCCCATCATCGGCTCGATACGGATGTATTTGATGCCCCACATGATGGCGCCGATGGCTGCCAGGGCCGAACCGATGGCGAAGGTGGCGGCAATGACCCGATTGATTTTGATGCCCATGACCCGAGCCGTTTCATAGTCCTTGGAGACGGCCCGCATGGCCATGCCCAGCTTGGTTTTATTGATCACATAAAGCAGAATGGCCAACGCCGCCAGGGTGACCACCGGCGTCAAAAGAGAAACCCTCTGGACCGAAACGGATCCCAGCTGGATCGTGCTGGTCATATAGGTAAATTCAGGAAAGCTTTTCGGCTTGCCTGAAAAGAGATACGTCGCCAGATTTTCCAGCAAAAAAGAAACACCGATGGCCGATATCAGGATCGATGTTTTCGGCGCGTTGCGCAGCGGCCGGTAAGCCGTGGCTTCGATGACCATCCCCAGCAAAGCGGTTGCCAGAATCGTCGCAGGGATCGCAATAAACCAGGGCAGATGGAACAAGGTGATGCTGAAAAAGGAAAAATACATCGCCATCATAAAAATGTCGCCGTGCGCAAAGTTGATCAGGCGCAGGATGCCGTACACCATCGTGTAGCCCACGGCAATCAAGGCGTAGAGGCTGCCCAATGATATCCCGTTTGATAAGTGTTGAAAAAAAGTTTGTAGATCCATACAAATCTGCTCCCATCCAATCGACGCTTCTCAAGCTGCATCGGTCCGTTTCCGGCCTGTACTCGACATTTGCCAACAAAATCATATATTAATCAGTCCGAAGGCCAAATTATTCGCATCGTTGTTTTTGAATAAATCGAGCTGAACCCAAGAGATGCCTGTACCTCCCCGGCGCTGCAGGGAGGTACAGGCAGATCGTTTATGACTATTGAAGCGTGAAGGTTTCCTTGAAGATGAACTGTCCGTCTTTCACTTCTTTGATTGCGGCGATGTCTTTGTCCGCATCGCCGTCGGCGGTGATGTCAAAGGTGCCGGTAATGCCTTCGAAGCCTTTGGTTTCAGCCATGGCCTTCTGAACGGCTTTGGGGTCCGTGGAGCCGGCCCGGGCGATGGCATCCAGGGTGAAGATGTAGGAATCGTAGCCAAGGGCCGTTACAGCCGCGATGGCTTTGTCCGGATAGGCTTTCTTGTATTCAGCGATGAACTTGGAAGCTTCATCATTGAGGGGCGCGTTTTCGTCGAACAGGAAGGTGGAGAACACGCAGCCTTCCACATCCGCGCCGCCGACCTTGATGAATTCATCGGTTTCCCAGGTGTCTCCGCCAATGAAGGGGGCCGTGATGCCCAGCTTCTTGCCCTGTTTGACAACCTGGGCGCTTTCGGTGAAGTTGCCGGGTGCAAAGATGACATCCGGATTCTTGGCTTTGATGTTGGTCAGAATGCCGGAGAAGTCCGTGTCACCGGTGTTGTAATTGGAGATCTCAACGATGGAGTTCTGGTCGCCGGTCAGACGGATGAATTCATCCTTGAAGTAGCTGGCCAGACCGACGGAATAGTCGTTGCTGACTTCCTGGACGATGGCAGCGGTTTTGGCGCCCAGTTTGTTGAAGGCGTAGTTCGCCATGATCTTGCCCTGGAAGGGGTCGATGAAGCAAACGCGGAAGTACCAATCGTTGCCCTTGGTGACCATCATGTTGGTGCAGGAAGTGCCGACCGCGGTGATTTCGGCTTTCTTGATGACGTCGCCGGCCGCGATGGAGTACCCGGAGCCCCAGGAGCCGATGATGGAAGCGACGCCCTGGTCGATCAGACGGGAGACCGCCGTGGCAGCTTCCGCTTTGTCGGATTTGTTGTCAACGATGATCAATTCGACTTTTTTGCCCAAAACCTCGGGATGCATCTGGTTGGCAATCTTGATGCCTTCGACTTCCAGCTCGCCGCCGGCCGCGCTGCCGCCGGTCAGGGGTTCAAAAACACCGATCTTGATGACATCATCTGCTGCAGCGGTCCCTCCATTGCTTGCAGCTTTGCTTCCGCAGCCGGCAAACAGCCCGACGGAAAGCAACACACACAACAGTACTGCTAAAATCTTCTTCATTCGTTTCTCCCCCATTTAATTTATTGTGTACATGCCAAGGCCAAAAATCAAAGCTGGCCTGGTTCGTCTCATAGATACTTCAGTGTATTTACAAGAAACAACCAAGGCCAGGTGAATTTCAGCATGCGCAGTACAGACCGTCTGTATTATAGCATGTATTTATGGATATTTACAATAATCAACATAATTTTGTCAAATTTCAGCGGGGAATAGGGCGACGGAGCCTATCCGCCTTCGAGAGACCGTCTCTCGAAGGCGTCCTAGGACTGCTTGTCCGTTTGATGAAATTCCTTCAGGTTTCCGATTTTCTGGCTGCGCTTTTCCAATTCCTCCGCCACATTCTCCATAGGAACACCCTTTGAAACCATCAAGACAAGCAGATGGTACATCAGATCGCAGATCTCTCCCACCAGTTCCTGCGGCGCCTCATTTTTTGCGGCAATGATCACTTCAGCGCACTCCTCACCGCATTTCTTCAGGATTTTGTCCAAGCCTTTATCCAGCAGGTAGCAGGTGTAAGAGCCTTCCTGGGGTTGTGCCTGCCGGGCTTTGATCACGCCATACAATTCATTCAGTACATCCTTCATGGTTTGGTCCTTTCTCCGTTGGATCAGAAGACCGGGCCTTCACGTCACGGCCCGGCCTTCCTCGGTTGGATTTATAGGATCTTATTGAAAAAGCAGCTGCGGCTGCCGGTATGGCAAGCCGGTCCGGTCTGGAGCACCCGGATCAGCAGGGTGTCGCAGTCGCAGTCCCCGGTGATGCTGACCACCTTCTGAACATGGCCGGAGGTTTCGCCTTTGTTCCACAGGCTCTGGCGGGATCGGCTGTAAAACCAGGTGTAGCCGGTTTCCAGCGTCTTTTTCAAGCTTTCCAGATTCATATAGGCCAGCATCAG
>CALMWJ010000008.1 GCA_937873525.1 uncultured Peptococcaceae bacterium
AACGGTTCGGCAAAACGTTCGAAGGGCCCTCGGCGGTGGACACTTCTGGGTGATTCGTGTACACTGAAGGGGACCCTTATTTTATCTGCTGTCAAGGAGGGGATTGCATGGAGCTGGGTTTTCTTAAAGGAATCGGTCCCAGACGCATCCAATTGCTGCAACAGATGGGCATCGAATCGGCGGAAGACTTGCTCTGCCATTTTCCGCGACGCTATGAAGACCGGACGAAATTGCTGAACATTGCCCAGCTGATTCCGGGAGAAGTCAACACCTTGAAGGCGGAGATCACCAGCGTGGAGACCCAGGCGATCCGGAGAAATTTAACCTTGCTGAAAGCGGTTCTTCGGGATTCCACCGGATTCGCGGTCGCAACCTGGTTCAACCAGCCTTTTTTGCAACAGAAGCTGCACCCCGGCCAATGGATCCTGCTGACCGGGAAAGTGCAGATCCGTTTCGGCAACCGGGAAATATTGGTCCAGGACTATGAAATGCTGACGGAAACGGCCGGCGAGGACCTTGGACGCATCGTGCCGGTCTATCCTTCGGTCCAGGGCCTGAACCAAAATATGTTTCGAATGGCAATCGCCCAGATCCTTGAGAGCGGGTTGGAGATTCATGAGTATTTGCCGGAAGACTTTTGTCAACGGCACCGTCTGATGGGGCGGCAGGAAGCCTTGAGGTCCATTCATTGCCCGGTCAGCTGGGAGATGCTGGACCAGGCGCGCCGCCGCCTGATTTTTGATGAGTTTTTTTTGCTGCAGCTGGCCCTGGGGCGGATGCGAAGCGCAGCACAGCAGAAACAGGGGATCCGGCACCTTGGCCTGGAAGCCTTGACCAGCGACTGGCTGGCGGGACTGCCTTTTCGGCTGACCCAAGCGCAGAACCGGGTCATCGAACAGGTCAGGACGGATATGGCGGCACCCCATAGCATGCGCCGGCTGATCCAGGGGGATGTGGGCTCGGGGAAAACGGTGGTAGCGGCCTGGGCCTTGCTGCGTGCCGTCGAAACAGGTCATCAATCCGCCATGATGGCGCCTACAGAGATTCTGGCCAAACAGCATTATGACACCCTGTCTTCCTGGTTCGAACCTTTGGGGGTCCGGGTGGCGCTTCTAAAGGGCAGTACCCCATCCGCAAAGAAAGCAGAGATTCTCGAAGGTCTGAAAGCGGGGACGATCCAGGTTGCCGTCGGCACCCATGCTCTATTTCAGGAGACCGTGGTTTTTAAAAATCTAAGCCTGCTGGTGATCGATGAACAGCACCGTTTCGGGGTTCGCCAGCGAGCTATGCTGGAAGATAAAGGAATCACGCCGGACATGCTGGTCATGTCTGCCACGCCGATTCCCAGAACTCTGGCCCTGACCGTCTATGGAGATCTGGATCTTTCCTCATTGGACGAAATGCCGCCGGGGAGAAAGCCGGTCCAGACCCTGTGCATTTTGGACCGGGCCAGGCCTAAGCTCAACGCACTCTTGGAACGAGAGATCGGTCAGGGCTTTCAAGTCTATGTGGTATGCCCTCTGATCGAAGAAACAGAAACGGCAGACCTTCAGAATGCAAAGCAGCTTTTTGCAGACCTTGCGGCCGCGCTGCCCCAGGTCAGGATCGGCCTTCTTCATGGCCGCATGGCCGCAGCAGACAAGGAAGCCGTTATGGCTGCCTTCGAAAGGGGCGAACTGCAGCTGCTGGTATCCACTACGGTGATCGAGGTGGGTGTCAATGTGCCCAAGGCGACCGTCATGGTGGTGGAGAATGCCGAACGCTTTGGGCTTGCCCAGCTCCATCAGCTCAGGGGCCGTGTCGGCCGGGGCGGTGACCAATCCTATTGCATTCTCGTTACAAAGACAACGGAGCCAATCCCCTTAAAACGGCTGAAGCTGATGACCGAAACCAATGATGGGTTCCGTTTGGCGGAAGAGGATATGCTGCTTCGTGGACCGGGTGAATTTTTTGGCACCCGTCAGCATGGCCTGCCGGAATTCAGGATCGCCCAATTGCCTGCGGACCGCCGGCTCCTGGAAGAGGCGAGAGGCGCGGCGCTTGACCTTCTGCAGAGCGATCCGAACCTGCAGAAACCGGAGCACCTCTCGTTGAACCGGCTGATTTCCCAAAAAGTGGCCGACATGGTCAAAACATAGCAAGAATAGTTTGTAAATTTTGCAGGATATATAGTATAATTCCCATTAAGGGGTTGAGATGATGAGGATCATTGCCGGCAAAGCCCGGGGGCATCGCATCGAGTGCCTGAAAGGGCGGGACATCCGGCCGACCCAGGACAAAATTCGTGAAGCGATTTTCAGCACGTTGATGTTGCGTATACCGGCGGCACGGGTGCTCGACCTGTTTGCCGGCACCGGCGCTTTGGGTCTGGAAGCCCTGAGCCGGGGCGCGGCGGAAGCGGTCCTGGTGGAACGCAGCCCCGCCGCCTGTGCTTTGATCGCGAACAATAGCAAACGCTGCAGGCTGGAAGAAAACATCCGGATCCTGCGTCAGGATGCTCTGGAATATATTAGGAGCTATCCTGAAGAACAGCCGCCTTTTGACATTATTTTCGCGGACCCCCCTTACCATGAGGGATACTACCAGCATATCCTGACAGCCATCGCGGACAGCCGTCTGCTGCAGCCCGACGGCATCCTGGTTGTGGAAGCGCCGCGGGAGCTGGATCTGCCGGAAACGGCCGGGTTGCTGACCTGCCGGAAACGGCGTGTTTATGGGGATACTGTGGTCGGATATTATCAATATAAGGATTAGGGGAGGATATTATGGAGATATTAGATCTTCTTGAGGAGTTTGAGAGCATCATCGAAGGGAGCGGCCGGATCCCCATGACAGGCAAGGTTGTGATCCATGAGGAAGTTCTGTACAATTACCTGGATAAGTTCCGGGCCTATCTTCCTCAATCGGTCCGGGATGCGGAATACATCCTTCGTGAAAAGGAAAGGCTCTTAGCGGAGGCGGTCCGTGAAGGTGAAGGGATCATCGAAAGCGCCAAGGTAAAATCCCAAAGGATCACCGGGGAAAGCGAGATCGTCAAGCAGGCCATCGCCCAAGGTGAAAAAATCATCGATCAGGCCAAGTTGGAAGCGAAGAGCCTGATCAGCGGCGCCTACGGTTATTCCGAGGATGTGATGTCCAATCTCCAAGGTGAATTGGAAGCGGCCCTCAAGGTGATCCGAAGCGGAAGGGAAGCGATCCGGACCAATCTGCCGCCGGTCACGGTCCGTGAGCTCCAGGAGAAGAAGTCGAATATCAATGAGGATTAAATTCTAAATAAAAAAGAGGTCTGCCGAAGTGCAGCCTCTTTTTTTGGAAGCAGGGGTTTGTGAAAGGAGGCATAAGCGGATGGACAACAAAAGTCGCCAGGGTGACGAACCGGAAATACACCCCCATCCCCACATCCATACCAATACCAAAGCGGTCCTCAACCGGTTTTCCAGGGCCATCGGCCATATGGAGTCCGTCAAGAGGATGGTGGAGGAAGGGCGGGACTGCAGCGAGGTGCTGATCCAGATCGCCGCCGTCAAATCAGCGGTCAACAACATCGGCAAAATGATTCTGGAGGAACATATCAGGCATTGCGTTGTGGCTGCCGCCGCCACAGGAGACCAAAAGGTGATCGAGGACCTGAACAAGGCCATTGACACCTTTGTCCGATGAGGAAGGAACCATGAATTACGTTTATATTCTATGCTGCGGAGACGGCTCTTTATACACCGGATGGACCAATGATTTGGAGAAAAGGGTGGAAGCCCACAACCGTGGGCTGGGCGCCCGCTATACCAAAGCCCGGTTGCCGGTCAGACTGGTGTACAGCGAGCGCTTCGAATCAAAACAAGAAGCGATGCAGCGGGAATGGGCCATCAAGCGGCTGCCGCGAAGCCGGAAGCTGGCTTTGATCCGCGGAATGGAGGCGTTCTCATGATCCGTATGTCTGAAAGCCGGTCTTATGGAAGAAAGAGGGGCCTTATTTGGTGTTCCTCCTGGGGGGCAGGCCCTTTGCCGTCCGGGTTCTGCAGCAGGGCGTATAGCCGGCTCGAACGGACTTCCAATTCCCAGGCGTTTCGGGTATGGGCATCTTCATGGCAGATCCGATTCAG
>CALMWJ010000009.1 GCA_937873525.1 uncultured Peptococcaceae bacterium
GTCCCGGGGAATCTCCACGTCAATATTTTTCAGGTTGTGGGCCCGCGCGCCCTTGATGATGATTTTATCGTTTGCCATAAAGGGTTCCTTTCATTTCGATGAGAATATCCCGAAGCTGCGCCGCTTTTTCGAAATCCAGGTTTTTGGCGGCAGCCTTCATATCTTTTTCAAGCTTATGGATCCATTCTTTCAGCTCTTTTTTGCTCATGGACTCGATGCGGCCGGTGCCCTTTCCGGTCTCCTTCACCGCAGTGGTGGCCTCCACCACATCTCTTATTGCTTTCTGGACGGTTTGGGGCACAATGCCGTGGGCTTCGTTGTACGCCATCTGGATGGCCCGGCGGCGGTTGGTTTCTTCGATGGCCCTGGCCATGGATTTCGTCATCACATCCCCGTAGAGGATGACCTGGCCGTTGATGTTTCGGGCCGCCCGTCCGGCGGTCTGGATCAGGGAGCGTTCCGAGCGCAGGAAGCCCTCCTTGTCGGCGTCCAGCACGGCCACCAGGGAGACCTCCGGCAGGTCAAGGCCTTCCCGGAGCAGGTTGATGCCCACCAGCACATCAAAAACGCCCAGGCGAAGGTCCCGGATGATCTCGATCCGCTCCAGGGTTTTGATTTCTGAATGGAGATAGCGCACCTTGATGCCCATCTCCCGGAGATAGTCGGTCAGGTCCTCCGCCATTTTTTTCGTGAGGGTGGTCACCAGCACCCGTTCGTTCCGGGCGGTACGCTGCTGGATCTGGCCCAGGAGGTCGTCGATCTGGTGTTTGACCGGCTTCACGATGATTTCGGGATCGATCAGACCCGTGGGCCGGTTGATCTGCTCCACGATCACGTTGTCGGTATTTTCCAGCTCGTAAGGGCCTGGTGTGGCGCTGACAAACACCGTCTGGCCCATACGTTCCTCAAATTCATTGAATTTCAGGGGGCGGTTGTCCAGTGCCGAGGGCAGCCGGAAGCCGAATTCCACCAGAGTTTCCTTGCGGGAACGGTCGCCGGCGTACATGCCGCCGATCTGGGGGATGGAAACATGGGATTCGTCGATGATCAGCAAGTAGTCCTTAGGAAAAAAGTCCAGCAAGGTGTAAGGGGGGTCACCGGGCTGATTGCCCAGCAGATGGCGGGAATAGTTTTCGATGCCGCTGCAGAAACCCACTTCCTGCATCATTTCGATGTCATAATTGGTACGCTGGGTCAGACGCTGGGCCTCCACGAGACGGCCTTCCCGGTTGAGGACAGCCAGACGCAGCTGCAGCTCCTCCTCAATGCTCCGGATGGCACGATCCAAGGTTTCGCGGGAGGTTACGTAGTGGCTGGCGGGGAAAATGCCGATGTGACGGCGAATCCCCAGAAGCTCGCCGGTGAGGGTATCCACTTCCGTGATCCGCTCGATCGCCTCGCCGAAAAACTCCACCCGCACAGCAGCTTCGGAGGAGGAGGCGGGAAAAATCTCCACCACATCGCCCCGCACCCGGAAGGTGCCGCGGATGAAGTTGAGGTCGTTGCGATCGTACTGCATATCAATGAGCTTGCGCAGCATGTCGTCCCGGTCCATCGGCATGCCCGGCCTCAAGGAGAGCATTTGCTCTTTGTATTCCTGGGGCGAACCCAAGCCATAAATACAAGACACGCTGGCTACCACGATCACGTCCTCCCTCTCCAGCAGGGCGGCGGTGGCAGCGTGGCGCAGTTTGTCGATCTCTTCATTGATGGAGGAGTCCTTCTCGATATAGGTATCGCTGGTGGGCACATAGGCCTCCGGCTGGTAATAATCGTAATAGCTGACGAAATACTCTACGGCGTTGTTTGGAAAGAACTCTTTGAATTCGCTGTATAGCTGGGCGGCCAGGGTTTTGTTATGGGCAATTACCAGAGTGGGCTTCTGGACTTCCTGGATAACATGCGCCATGGTAAAGGTTTTGCCCGTGCCGGTGGCGCCCAGAAGGATCTGGCGGCGTTTGCCTTCGCCGATCCCCTGCACGAGGGCGGTAATGGCCTGAGGCTGATCGCCCTGGGGCACATAATCGGAAACGATCTGGAAGGGCTGGGATTGGGGTTGTGGGGCGTCGGCCATGGCGGGCTCCTTTCTTTTTT
>CALMWJ010000010.1 GCA_937873525.1 uncultured Peptococcaceae bacterium
AATTCCGGCCAGTTCATAAAACCGGACTTCCCGTCCCATGAACTTTCCGCGTATATCCATCCGCTGCGTTTGACTCAGAACTTCCTCAGGAGATAGTTCCAAGGTCTCCCATTCCAGGCGATCCCAGTCCAGAAGGCCGGAAAACAGATCGATCCGCTTCAGATTGTAATCCAAAAGAGCGCCGGACTGATAGTTGAAGGCTTCCTGCAACTCTTCCCCCCGCTTACTCAAAGGCTTTTTTTCTTCAAGGATCGACCCGTAATGCTTTATGATCCGGTAAGCTGCAGGAAGCCCCGCTTGAGAATCAGCCGAATGCTTCTCCACATAAGCCAGTTGGCTTTCAGCATCGAAGATCTGTCCGTACAAGGCTTCCTGTTGCTGCCACCGCGCCTGCTGACGTTGCTGGCCCGCCCGCTCCCGATCCAGTGTGGCAGCCCGCTCCCCTAACGCGCCTGCACTTGAATTGGCCCGGTTGATTTCCTTTGGAATTTCTGCAAGGCGCCGCGTAATGGACTCAACACGCCGCAAAAGCTCAGCATTGCCGGATAGAGCCAATTGATTTTCTATATCAGCCAGACGCATTTCGACGGCCCGGATCTGTTTCTCCAAGTCCTGCTGCTCCCCGATGACCTCTGAGATCCGTTCTTCCAGGTCCTTCTGCTGCTCCTGCATGCTCCCAATCGACTCTTCTCTGCTGTTTTTCTGATGGTCTGCCATCCGAAGCTGGGCTAATCCCTCCGAATAGAGCTCCATCTGCTCCAACGCATCGGTGAAGACTGATGCCTTGTGAGGCAGAGATATTTTTCCCAGCTTTTCCTTGGCCTCCAGGCCCCGGCGATTTATTTCACGGCAAAGTTCATCGCTTCTCGCCATCCGGCCCTTTAGCTCTCGTTGAATCCGCTCTTCGTCTTCCCTCGCCAGCTGAAGTTCTGTCCAGGCCGTTTTCAAGTCTTGTTCGCCGGGGAATCGGCTCCATTCTTCTTCCGCCTGCAGACGGCAGGCCTTGACATTTTCCAATTCCTGTTTCATTTCCTGCTGCCGATTCCTGGCGTTCCGGATTTCTTCCTCCAGCTGGGCCAGAAGTTGAGCTTTATATTGTTTCCGGGCTTTCTGTCCCAGGAAGCGGGATTGGTATCCTCCGGCAGTCTTTCCCCGCAAGATTCCCAGACCATACTGTCCCGCCTCCGTGATAAACAGCTTCTGTTGATCCTCGATCAGCCAGACACTCTTGAGCACATCCTCCACCAATTGCAGCGAAACGCCTGATTCCTGTGTCTCCGCCTGGAGATATGCGGAAATATCATAGGCAAAAAATCCCGGATCGGCAAAAATGTATTTATCTCCACTTCCCCAATCCTGCCGAAGCACCTGCTCTTTGTAAGATGGATCGATGATCAGCGCATCCAGAATCCCCAGATCCACCAGGGCTTCTTCAATGGTATCACGGAGGGAATCACTGCAGTCCTTATGAAACTCCAGTGCCATGTACAAGGGAATATGCGGAATACCCGCAGCCTGAAGCTTCTGACGATTTTCCCGGACGCCCTCCGCACGGTCAGGCTCCGGATCTTTGGCTCCCAGCAACTGCTCTCTTTGGAATAATAGGTCCTTTCCCTGCAGGAGCACCTCCTGGATCTCACTTTCCAGAATCGTCTGATTCAGGGTATGGGTCGCCAGCCATTGATGGAAAGCCTCTGCGACCGGTTCTTTGATCTCATGGTAACTGAAGGGCGCATTGTACTGAAAAGCCCTGCCGGCTGCCATTTCCATAGCTTCCGGACCCGGTTGGAAAATCTGATTCTTTTTGCCCCAGGCAAAGAGCTTTTCTGCAAATTCCGCCCGGATTTCATTGAGGAGCCGTTCCCGTTCCAATCGCCCACGCTCCGCCTTATCCTTTTCCTGCTTGAGGCGTTCCACCTCCTGCTGAAGCTGCTGAACCTCCAGGCTCATCCGTTCCAGTTCCATCAGCAGCTTCTCACCCAGCCGCAGTCCATCTACATGCTTTTTTCGCTCCTTTTCCAGGAAATCAAAGGTATATTGGCCTTCCTGCCGCAGAAATTCATCCTGAAAAAATCCGTGTTCGTCAAACGCGGCTTCCGTTGCTGCGGTTTCCATCTCTGCAAGAAGCTTTTGAATTTCCTGCTGCAGCCCAGCAATTTCCAGCCGGCTGTCCCGGAGGCGGCGGTCCAGTTCCCGCAGCCGATGCTGATCCTGATCCAGCCTCTGCCCCTTGGTTGTCTGGAGCGTCCTCCGATTTTTTCCTTCCTGCTCCTTATCCCGTTTTTCTTCCATTAAGAGCTGGAGATCATGGAGAGCCATGCTGCTTTGCTCCGCTTGAAGGCTCCTGGCTTCCAGTTCAAGGGCATCTAATTCCTTTCTGCTGCTTTCCAGCGCTTCCCTGGTGCCGGCCATCTCTTTCAGAATCTGCGCCATACCTCTGTCAGCTTCTTCGCGGCCTTCCGCCGCCCGAATCCGGTTTCTTGCTTTCAGGGCCAGAAGGTGGGTATTGTACCGGTCATAAGCAACACCGATCCGGCTCAGTGCATTTCGGGATTCCTCCAGGGCTTCCACCTTCAGTTTGATTTCATCCATGTGTTCGATGGCTTCCGACATGGGTCGGAGGTCATCATCCGACAGGGTGATCAGGGAATTTTGCATGATTTCATACATGGTGGTGGGCTTGAATTCCTTGGAAAGCTTAGGACTGCGGATTTGGATAAGCAGCTCGATGAGCTCGTCAAAGTCGGTCAGATCCTGGAACCCGAAAAGGCATTCATTCACTGCTGCCTTGTATTCCTTCTGATTGGAATAAACAGAGTTTCCGTCTCCCAGCCGGTTTTTCAATTCCCTTTCTGTGAGTGGAATCTTTGCGCCGATTTCCCGGTACAGCTGAAGGTCCAGATCCTTGCCGATTCTGGTGTTGTCGCGGACAATAAAATACCAGGTCTGCAGCGGCATGTTCTTCCGGGCCCGCATCCCCATGCTGCTGGTCAGGCAGCGTCCCGCCTCTGGCTTGGTGAACTCCAGATAAAGATAACCAATCCGCTCTTCCAGGTCTAGTCCTTCACTTAATAGGTAGGATTCCATCTTTCTTGCCCTGGAGCCAAAGGGGTCCAGTCGCTCTGGTGCCTTATTGCCGTCAAAGAGCAGGGGTACCAGACTCTGCATGGTGACGGATTTCCCCGATCCATTGGCACCCCGAAGCAGCATCCTTCCGTCCTCGAAACAGAATTCGGCTTCATCGTAATACCAGAAATTGATCAGCCCGGCTCTATTGATCCGCCATGGTTCCATTCTCGTCCTCCTCCTCTTCCTCTATGAACTTCTTCGG
>CALMWJ010000011.1 GCA_937873525.1 uncultured Peptococcaceae bacterium
AGCCGTCACCTCCTTCGGAATATGGGCGGCCGCAGGCACGATCAGGGTCAGAGGCCCCGGCCACAGCGTTTCCGCCGCCAGCTGGGCCTTGGGACTCCATTGCGCAGCAAGGGCTTTCGCCTGTTCCAGGGACGCCACGTGCAAGATCAAGGGATTGTCTGCAGGCCTCTGTTTGGCCGCAAAGATCCGAGCCGCTGCCGGTCCGTCCAGGCCGTTGGCACCCAGGCCATAGACGGTCTCTGTTGGAAACGCCACCAAGCCGCCCTCCCGAAGGATGCGGCCTGCTTCCCGGATCCGCGGATCCGCAGCGTCCCGGATATGCCAGAGCCGGGCGCCCGGTTTCGCCGGCTGGCTATCATATGAAGGTTTCTGTTCCATTCCGGACATGTGATCACCTGATTCTCTAATACTCTATTCGTTCGGTTCATTCATCGTGGATTCCTATCCTAATAAGGGGATCCGTCCGCAGACCACCCGGTCCCGCTGTCCGAGATCCTGAAGGATTTCGACGTCGGTGTACCCTGCCTCCAGGAACATGGCGCGGACAGCGCTGCCCTGCAGCCAGCCAATCTCCGCCAGGAACCAGCCGCCTTTTTTCAAAAATGGCCGGGCCGCCGGGATCAGAACCCGGTAGCAGTCCAAGCCATCTTCGCCGCCCCAGAGGGCCGATTCCGGCTCCTGCTTCACATCCGCCGGCAAGGCCTCCATTTCCGCCGTGGAAATATACGGCGGATTGGAGAGGATCAGATCAAAGCGCGGCGGGTCCGGCAGCCCTTCCACGGTGCTTCGCTGCGTCGTTTGAAGCGGTTCAAACCAGGAACCTTCCAGCACCGTTAGACGATCTTCCAAGCCCAGTCGCTGAAAATTGGTCCGGGCCAAAGCCGCCGCAATGGGATTGCGGTCGATTCCGATACCCCGGAGTCCAGGCCGCCGCAAGGCCAGAGCCCCCAGAATGGCGCCGCTGCCTGTCCCCAGGTCCAGGGCCCATAAGCTCTCGCCGGGGTCTGAACGCTGCAAAGCCGCCTCAACCAAAATCTCCGTATCCTGCCGCGGCACCAGAACGCCGGGGACGATCTGGTAATCCGCCCCCATAAAATCCTGGAGGCCGGTCAGATACTGCAGCGGGGTGCCTGTTCCGCGGAGGCGGATCCATTCCCGGTACCTCTGCAGCAAAGCCTCCGGCACCGCTTCTTCGAGGTTTAAAATAAAATTTAAGCCGGTTCTGCCCCACAGATGGGAAAGGAGCAGCCGGCTTTCGCGGCCGGCCGCTTCCTCAGAGAATCCGGCTTTTTTTAACTCGTTGCTTGCCCAGCCCAGGGCTTGTCTTCCCGTCATGGCCATGGGGCTCACTCCTGAGCGGTTTTTAGTTTTTCGGCCTGGTCCGCATTGGTCAGCGCCTCGATAAATTCGTCGATTTCCCCTTGAAGGACCGCTTCCAGTCGGTAGGAGGTGAGGCCGATCCGATGATCGGTCACCCGGCCTTGGGGAAAATTGTAGGTGCGGATCCGCTCGCTGCGGTCTCCGGAGCCCACCATGCCCTTGCGGGTGCTGGCCTGTTCGCCCTGCTGCTCCTCCATGGCTTTTTCCAGCAGGCGGGAGCGAAGCACCTTCATGGCTTTGTCTTTATTCTTATGCTGGGACTTTTCGTCCTGGCAGGATACCACAAGGCCTGTGGGGATGTGGGTCAGACGGATGGCAGACTGGGTGGTGTTGACGGACTGCCCGCCGGGGCCGCTGGAACAGAAGATATCCACCCGTACATCGTTGGGATTGATCTCGATGTCCACTTCCTCCGCCTCCGGCAATACCGCCACGGTGGCTGCCGAGGTATGGATCCGGCCGCCGGATTCCGTTTCCGGCACACGCTGCACACGATGAACGCCGCTTTCGAATTTCAGCCGGCTGTAAGCGCCCTTGCCCTCGATGAGCAAGACGACTTCCTTGACGCCGCCGATGTCCGTGATGTTGGAGGAAAGCATTTCCGTCTTCCAGCCCTGCTTTTCCGCAAAACGGGTGTACATTTTCAGCAGGTCCCCCGCAAAAAGAGCCGCTTCCTCACCGCCGGTCCCGCCGCGGATTTCCAGAAGGACGTTTTTCTCGTCATTGGGATCCTTGGGCAGCAAGAGGATGCGCAGACGCTCCCAAAGCTTTTCGGATTCCTCCTCCAAAGCCTCGATATCCGCTTCCACCAGTTCTTCCATATCTTTGTCCAGACCGGACTGTTCCAGCATTTCGCGGTTTTCCGCCAGCTGCGCCTGAGCCTTCCGGTAGGTCTGGAAGGTTTCGACGGTTTCCTGCATCGAGGCATGCTTTTTGGTATAATCCCGCCACGTGGTCTGGTCCTCGATGACCTTGGGGTCGCTGATCTTCCCGGTCAGTTCATTGTAATAGGCTTCCATTTTGTTGAGCCGCTCAAGCATTGGGTCCTTCTCCTTCATTAATGGGTGTGGGGGTTGGGGCCGGTTCGGCGTTCTGTTTTCTCTCAGTCTCTTCGACCGGCTGGGAATCTGCCGGAAGCACGCCGTCATCCTGCAGCACCCGCTTCAAGGCGCAGATGGCCACCTCCAGCTGCCGGTCATCCGGCTCGCGGGTGGTAAACCGCTGCAGCTGCAGACCCGGCCAGCTGATCAGGCGCACCACCGGATGATCACAATGCTTGCCGGCCAGCCGGATGAATTCATAAGCAAGGCCCGCCACCACCGGGAGCAGCAGCACACGGCTCAAAAGCCTGCCCCACAGGGTCATAGGGCCCAGCATCGAGAAGACCAGGATGCTGATGACCATGACCAGCATAAGGAAGCTGGTGCCGCACCTGGGATGGAAGCGGCTTTGAGTCCGGGCATTGTCCACCGACAGCGGTTGGCCGGATTCATAGTTGAAAATGGTTTTATGCTCAGCGCCATGATATTGGAACACCCGCTGAATGTCTTTCATTTTGGAGATTGCATAGATATAAATCAAAAACACCAGGATGCGTACCACGCCCTCCAGAAGATTCTGAAGCGCGTATCCAGGCACCCAGCGTTGAATGCTCTGCGCTAAAAACGCTGGCAGCAGGAAAAACAGACCGATGCCCAGAACCAGGGACACGCCCACGGTCAGAGCGACCTCCGTCGCCGACAAGGTCTCGGGTTCTCCGTCTTCTTCCTCCAGCATCTGGTTGGCTGAAAACACCAGGGTCTTGACACCGATCATCAGGGAATCCACCAGATTGACCGTTCCTCTGACAAAAGGCCATTTGAAAAAGGCCGGCCGTCTGGAATTCTGCCGGATCGGCCAGTCTTCGACCAAAATATCCCCGGGCGTCCTGCGAACGGCAACAGCCATGCTGTTTTTGCCGCGCATCATGACGCCTTCGATCACCGCCTGCCCTCCATAAGAAAACACCGGTTTATTCATAGATTACTCCTTTATGGCCGGGGCCTCCCGCGGGAATGCCTCGGCGGTCCAATGCCGGGACAGGGCTTCGTGGTTTCTCCGGAATTAAAAGTAAGCAGAGCCTCTCGGCTCTGCTGTCTTTGGTTTTACCAGTCTATTCAAGTCCGTACTTGCTCTTAAACCGCTCAACCCGGCCCGTTGTAAAGACAGTCCGCTGCTTACCTGTATAGAAAGGATGGCATTGGGAACAAATTTCCACTTTGAGATCCTTTTTAGTAGAGCCTGTTTCAAAGGTGTTTCCACAAGCACAGGTCACGGTGGCGGTATAATACTTGGGATGAATATCGTTCTTCATTTCTTTCTCACCTCTTTCCAAGGGGGACAACCACCCGCATTCCAGGAAACCATTATATCATAGGTATTTTCTTTAAGCAAGAGTGCTTTTGCCATTTAGGTCAGCGGCATTTCGTAGCGGATGCCGGAGATCAGGCCGTTGCTCAACTCAAAAATGACGATGGCCCCTTCAAAGGTGCCATAGGTCACAGAGACCGGAACCTGGTCCAGAAAATCCACCATACCGTATTGGGACATATATCCATACGTCCCGTAGAGGAGCCGATGGCTCCGGCTTTCATCCGTGGGGTCCTCATGAAGGATCGCATCGCCCAGATCAGGAAACTTGGAAATCACCGACTCGACAGAATCGCCGATTTTAAGGCCGCGGGGCGCCGGGATCCGGTCGTCGCCGATGGCGGCAGCGTAGACCAGGCCATTCTGTTCGTTGTCCAAAGAAAACCTTGCCTGGTCGTAGCTCAAGCTCAGCGCATTGACGCCCTCGTACAAAGCCTCTGTCGTTCGCTGGACCGGCTGACCGTAACGCTCGATCACATCCGCCTCATTCATATTGAATACCGCGGCGATTTCATCAACGTTCAGGGCGCCTTCCACAGGCAAGGGCAAAGCTTCGGTCTCTTCGGGCTGGGCTTCCTCTTCCTCAAAGGGCTGACCGGCGTTCTCGTCCTGCCCGTTCCAGGCGTCCATGCCGGCCTCGGAGGCCTGTAAAGGCTCCACGTCCGGTGTGCCCGTCTTGCCGTTGTAAGCGATGATATACTGGGCCGCCTCTTCGCCGTTTTGGATCAGGACCCGCAGGACCGGCACTCCTTCCGGCCGTATGGCCGTCAACAGGAGGGCGTCTCCTTCCTCCGTGCGGTCTGTCCGGTAGATGCTGATTCCGGCGGTAAAGTCCTGCCGTGCCTCATCCCATGTGATTTCTTCCACCCGCATGGACGAACCGGCCGCCAGGGGCACGAACAGCATCTTTTCCCCGTCCGGCTGATAGTTGATCGAGGACAGCCCCTTGAAGGCTTCCGTCTGTTCTTTCGCAGGCCCATGGATCAGTACAGCCAGGGCTTGGTCGTCCGCCGGCTGAAGCCCGAAGTCCGCCAGAAGCTGCCGGTTGCTTTTCAGTTCGGAACCGGCGGCGGCGCCGCATGCGCTCAGCAGCAATCCGAGGGCGAGGGTGCCTGCGATCAGGCTGCTTTTAATATATTTGCCTTTGGGCATCGAATTCATGGATAAACGCCTCTTTGTCTATGAAATTGAGTGGTTTGGATGCGGGGATTTCCCTTATTCCGTAGGGACCTGAAGGATCTTTTTGATGTTGTCCGGTTTCCGGTCCAGCCGATGCTGGGTCTCCAGGAAACGGATCGTGCCGGTCTCGCCGCGCATGACGATGGTATGGGTGGTGGCCACATCCCCGTAGAACCGGACGCCCTTCAGGAGCTCCCCGTCGGTGACACCGGAGGCTGCAAAAATCACGTCTTCGGTCTTGACCAGGTCTTCCATTTGCAGAAGCTTTTCAGGATCGCCGTTGAGCATCTCGGAGGCCCGCTCCCTTTCCGCATCGTTTTCCGGCCATAGGCGGCCCATGAATTCCCCGCCCATGGAACGCAGGGCGGCCGCGGCCAGCACGCCTTCCGGAGCGCCTCCGATGCCGATCATCATGTCAACGCCGCTGTCGCTGATGGCCGTCGCCACGGAGGGCGACACATCCCCGTCGCTGATCAGGCGGATCCGGCAGCCGCATTGCCTCAGTTCGGCAATGATCTCATCGTGCCGCGGGCGATCCAAAACCACCACGGTAACGTCCTGCACGTCTTTGTCCAGCGCCGCCGCAACCGCCCTGACGTTTTCAGCCACGGTCCAGTCCAGATGGATCTTTCCTCTGCACCGGGGTCCGGCGGCAATTTTATTCATATACATATCCGGCGCATGCAGCAAACAGCCTCTGGGCGCAATGGCCAGGGTGGTGATGGCTCCGGTCATGCCCTTGGCCACCAGATTGGTCCCTTCCAGCGGATCCACGGCAATGTCGACTTCCATGCAATCCTTGCCTTTGCCATTGCCGACTTTTTCTCCGATATAAAGCATCGGCGCTTCGTCCATTTCTCCTTCACCGATCACCACCGTGCCCAGCACGTTGATGGTGTCGAACATGGCCCGCATAGCGGATGTTGCCGCATCGTCGGCCGCCATCTTGTCGCCTTTGCCCCACCAGCGGGCAGAGGCCAGCGCTGCCACTTCCGTGACCCGGGCCACTTCCACGGTCAGCTCACGTCCCATGATCCGGCATTGCTTTTCCCCAAACATGATGAATTCCCCCTTTTGATTGAACGGTCGGACGGCTCTTGGGACGTCCTTTTTACAGGGCAAAATAAGGACCGCCGTTCCATTGTGCCAATGAAGCAGCGGTTAGGCTGTGCGGATCAGGCCTTGCCGTTGGAGCCGAAAATCCGTATCTTTTCCCGAATGACCTCGGTCATGGCTTCCCGTGCGGGCTTGAGCAGCTTGCGGGGATCCAGTTCGTCGGGATTTTTCATAATGGCGTCACGCAGGGTCCAGCAGAAGGCTTCACGGATGTTGGTGTCGATGTTGACCTTCCGGACGCCCAGTCGGATGGCGGTGACCAGGTCCTCCGCAGGCACGCCGGAGGATCCGTGCAGGACAATGGGCACGTCCACCCGTTCCTTGATCCGTTTCAGCCGCTCAAAATCCAGCTTGGGCGGGAATTTGTACTGGCCATGGGCTGTGCCGATGGCCACCGCCAGGGAATCCACGCCGGTCTCTTCCACGAAACGGCGGGCTTCTTCCGGATCGGTCATCATGGCGTCCCGTTCGCTGACGTTGATGTGTTCTTCGATGCCGCCCAGCTTGCCCAGCTCGGCTTCGGTGGACACCCCGGCGGCCCGGGCGATCTCGATGACCTTTTTGGTCATGGCCACATTCTCTTCGAAGGGCTTGCTGGAGCCGTCATACATGACGCTGGTAAAGCCGCCCACAATGCATTGGATGATCTGGTCCATATCGGTGCCGTGGTCCAGATGGAGGGCAATGGGAACGCTGGCGGTCTTTGCGGCCGCATTGCAGAGGGCGACCACATAATCCAGACCCGCATACTTGATCGCGCCCTGGCTGGCCTGAATGATGACGGGGGATTTTTCCGCTTCGGCCGCGGCCACGATGGCCTGGACGATTTCCATATTATTGCAGTTGAAAGCGCCGACCGCGTATTTTCCTTTTTCTGCGGCTTCCAGAAGTGTTTTGACCGTGACAAGTGCCATGAGATCAGCCTCCTAAGCGATATTCAATATGATCCTGACGGATGGGATATCCAACAATAATAAATCCGGGGTCAACCGCGGGTTATTGGCGGCTTTACCTTCTAATGATGTCACAACGGTCTTGATTTGTCCAGTAAGGGCAGGTATTTTCTTGAAAATATCAATCCCTATAG
>CALMWJ010000012.1 GCA_937873525.1 uncultured Peptococcaceae bacterium
GAAAAAGTTTCCAGAAAGTATTGAGAAGCTATATCCATAATTGGGAGGAATCCGGACTGGTCGACAATAAAAATATATTGTTGAATGTTTTTGTCGCCTACGATCTTGAATACAAAAACACCACGGAAAAAGATTATATCAACATTCATCCTGATATCGCGAAATCCATCGATGGGACTGTTTTTATTGGGAAAAACGAAATCAGCAAGGAAATCGAAGCGCTCAGCCATGCCGGAGGAATCAATACGGAAGCTGCAAGGAAAATTTTCGGCAAAGGCTATGCGGCCCAGCGCAACGCCATCTTGTACAGTGCCATCAAGCATGGAATGGATTATTTGATCTTTCTCGACGACGATGAATATCCGGTTGCCGTGACCAATACGCATCAACACGCCATCTGGGGCGGCCAGCAGGTTCTGTCGACCCATATCAAGTTCATTGGTGAGGCGGATATCACCCATGGCCATCATTGCGGTTATATCTCTCCGATTCCGTATATCGAATATAATGATAGGATGGCAGAGGCGGATTTCAGGACATTTATTGAAGCGATCAGCAATGACATCTTGAACTGGGATAACATCAAAAATGTGATGCGCAATGGGGGTGTTACCTACGCAGATACCAAGGTGCTGACCAGCCAGGATCCTGTGGAGGTTCAGGAAATCCACCATGCAAAATTCATTTCCGGAGCGAACTTGGGCATCAATCTGACCGACCCGCGCCGCGTATGTCCATTTTACAATCCTCCGGGCGCACGGGGAGAAGATACCTTTTTAAGCACATGCCTCAGTGATCGAAAGGTGCTTAAAATTCCTTGTTACACCTTCCATGACGGGTTTTCGACCTATCATCATTTGCTGGAAGGCGTGCTGCCGATCCAACTGAAGCAAATCAAAGCAGACAACAAAAAAATCATCGACCGCTTTTACAGAGCCTGTTTGGGCTGGGTGCGCTACAAGCCCTTATTGCTCTATATTACTCAAAGAGATGCTTACGAGGAAAAGACCGAAGCGATGCGGCGACAGCTTAAAATAGTGCTGCCCAAAATCTGCGCCTATTTCGATCAGCCGAATTTTGTCGAGGTCCTGCATGAATTTGAAAAGTATCACAGAAATGTACAAAAGCATCATCAGGATTTTATCGAAACGCAGCGCATTTGGTCTGATTTGATGGAATACCTTCACAGTCAGCGAGAGAAGGCCTTCGATTCCTGAAAGGCGGATGAGGGACAATGACAAAGCGGGCCACATGCATCCGGGGCGGGAAAATCATATTGGAAAAGGGCATCCTGAACGATAAGGTCCTGCTCTTTGATGATAAAATCATCGGCATCCTGGATCCGGAGGAACTGCACAGGATGGCGCCGGATGATGGGATCATGGTCGTCGATGCCCATGGAGACTACATTTCGCCAGGGTTCATCGATCTCCACATCCATGGATCGGGCGGAAAAGACACCATGGACGGCCAGCTTTCCGACCTGCAGACCATCAGCCAAACCATCGCCGCAAAGGGTGTTTCAAGCTTTTTACCCGCCACCATGACTATGGAAAAACAAAGGATATGGAAGGCCTTGGAAGCCATCCGGCTGGCGATGAAAGGAAATATCAAGGGCGCCAGAGTCTTGGGCGCTTATATGGAAGGCCCTTTCATCAGCGCGCAATATAAAGGAGCCCACCCGGAAGCCTATCTGCAGAAACCGGATTATGAGCTGATCCGGGATTACACCGACGTGATCAAAATCATCACCGTGGCGCCCGAGGAAGATCCGCAATTTCAATTTATTCAGCGTGTTCAAAATGAAACCGGGATCGTGCTTTCAATTGGACATACCGGCGCGGACTATGAAACCGCCATGGCCTCGATCCGATGCGGCATCGGCCACGCAACCCATCTTTTCAATGCCATGCCGCCCTTTCATCACCGGGCGCCCGGCGCCGTGGGTGCGGTGCTCCACAGCGGCATCCACTTTGAATTGATTGCCGACCTGCAGCATATCCACCCGGCATTTTTTCAAATATTGCTCCATCCTGCGGGAAAGGACCGAATGATTCTGGTCACCGACGCCATGCGGGCAGCTTCAATGGGCGAAGGAAGCTGGGACCTTGGCGGACAGCAGGTGACCGTCGATCATGGTTCGGCCCGGCTTCCGGATGGAACGCTGGCGGGCAGTATTCTGACCATGAACCAGGCGGTCCGGAATATCCTGGTGCACACGGATCTGCAAATCCATGAGGCGGTTGCTTTAGCGACCCTGAATCCTGCAAAATTGCTCCGGATGGATCATTGCAAGGGCAGCATTGAGGTTGGGAAAGATGCGGATCTGGCGGTCTTTGATGAAAATTTCAACATCAGGATGACCTTTTCGGAAGGGGACATCATCTATTCAGCAAACCAAGGGGGACGGCCATGCGCGTTTTAATTGCCGATGATTATCATGAAATGAGCCGCAAAGCGGCCGCCATCGTCAACAGCCAGGTCCTATTGAAGCCGGATTGCGTTCTTGGCCTGGCCACAGGCTCGACGCCGCTGGGTATGTATCGGGAACTGATCCGATTGTATCAAAACCAGGCGGCGGATTTTTCAAAGGTGACCACCTTCAATCTGGATGAGTATTATGGATTGGATAAGGAGAACAAACAAAGCTACGCCTATTATATGAACACGCACTTTTTCAATCATATCAATATCCAGAGAGAGAATACCCATATCCCCGACGGTCTGTCCGCCGACATCAATGAGGCCTGCAGGCGATACGAACAAAGGATTGCTGAAAAAGGCGGGATCGATCTCATGGTTTTGGGCATTGGCACCAATGGACACATCGGATTCAATGAGCCGGATACCAACTTTATCGCTGAAACCCATCGGGTGATGCTGAAAAAAGAAACGATCCAGGACAATTCGCGTTTTTTCAAGTCTGCCGAGGAAACCCCGACCATGGCCATCAGCATGGGGATCCGGGCCATCGTCCAATCCAGGATGCTGCTTCTGCTGGCCAACGGAGAAGCCAAGGCCGATGCGATTTACAAAACCCTGAAGGGCACGATCCGTCCGGAGGTGCCGGCCTCCATCATCCAGATTCATCCGAACGTGACCATCCTATTAGACCGGCATGCCGCAAAACTTCTGCTGTGACGCGGATATCAAAAATATGCAAAGGAATAGAAGACGATGAACTACATCATCGGTGTCGATGCCGGCGGTACCAAAACCGAAGCGGTGGCTTACAGTCTGGAGGACAAAGAATTGGGCAAGGCTTTGTCCGAATGCGGCAATCTCCTCCTGGATTTTGACCAGGCGACGGCCCATATCGTGGATGCCATCGAGCAATGCCAAAAAAATGCGGAAGCCCATGGCGGCGAGGCATGCCTAGGCATATATGCAGGCATTGCAGGCATCGAGGTCCTGGATTATCCCGCAAAAATCGAAGCCTTGCTGACCGATGCTTTTCACTGCCCGATCGGTGCCCTGCATGATTCGGAATTTGCCCATGCGGCGATTTTCAGGGGTGAGGACGGAATCGTCGCCCTGTCCGGCACGGGATCGGTGTGCTTCGGCCTTTACCATGGAAAGCGCGCCATGACCGGCGGCTGGGGTCATGTTTTAGGCGACGAGGGGAGCGGTTACCACATTGCCCTCGAGGCTATGAAAAGGATCACCCTGGAGGAAGACCTGGGCATGGACCGCAGCATTCTCAGTCAAAGGCTTTTCCAGGCCCTTCACCTGAAGAAGGCCAATGACATCAAAGCCTTCATCCATTCTGCGGACAAGGCGGCCATCGCTTCCTATGCCACCCTCGTCGCAGAATTGGCTGGGACCTCGGAAGTCAACGCGAGCAGCATCCTGAGAAAGGCCGGGAAAGACCTGGCCCGGATGACCGTGAGACTCCATCAAAAACTCGGCATCCATGAGCCCATCCGGGTGGGGATCAGCGGCAGCATCCTGAATCATATTGGGATCGTCCGCGAGACCTTCATCCAATGCCTTGAGCGGGATCTGGGAATAAAAGACTTGGTCATCCAACCGGGCTCCCCCACAAAGGCCGCTTGTTATTTGTATCGAAAGCGCATGGCCGAAGGCCTATCCCGCAAGAAAGGAGAGGACCTATGCTTCTGATCCCGATGCCGCAGCACATCATGCCGGCGGAAGGCCGCTTTTCCATGGATCATCATACGGCCATCGTCCTGGATGCGCCCCATGACGACTTTGCCTTTGAAACCGCAAAGTTCCTTCAGGATGAAATCTGGAAAATCATTGCCATCCGGCTGCCCATCAAGATCATGCCGCTGCAGAACAGCCGCGGCGTTCAAAACTGCATTTTTTTTGAGCATGATGCGTCTCAAAAGGAAAATGAATCCTATCGGATTTCGGTAACGCCGGAAAGGATCATCCTCGGCGCCTTCAGCAGTCATGATTTTATCTATGCCGTGGGTACGTTGGTCCAGCTGTGCAAGCAATCCGGCGGGGAGATCGACGGGGTTCAGATCACCGACCATCCCTCCTATTCCAACAGGGGTTATCTTCTGGACGTGAGCCGAGGCCGGGTGCCTTCCGTGGAGAGCCTGAAAGCTTTGGTGGATAAACTGGCGCTGTATAAAATCAATCAGCTTCAGCTCTATATGGAAAACAGCCTTCGCATCGACGGCTTTGAGGAAATCTGGTCCCAGACGGATCCCTTTACGCCGGAAGAGATCCTGGAGCTGGACCGGCACTGCATGATCCGCGGGATCGAACTGGTGCCCAGCATCGCCGCCTTTGGGCATTTGTATGACCTGCTCCGCTCGGTCAGCTTCCGGAAATACAGGGAAATCGATTCGGAGCAGGCGGCCGTTTTTACCTGGCCGAACCGCATGCGGCATTATACGATCAATGTCTCCGATCCGGGAAGCCTGACCCTGATCAAAGAGATCCTGGACCAATATCTTCCCTTGTTCCGCAGCAGCAAAGTCAATATTTGCTGCGATGAAACCTTTGATCTGGGCAAAGGAAAGAGCGCCGGGCTGGCGGCGTCGATGAACTATGGCGATTTGTATTATTATTTTGTCGAGCCCCTGATCGAATACCTGCAAAGCCAAGGCAAGGAAGTGATGATTTGGGGAGACGTTCTGCATAACAATCCGGACTTGATCGACAAGCTCAAGACGAAAGTGACCTGTCTGAACTGGTATTATGAATGCGGCGTCAAGGAAGAGACCGTAAAAATCTTTTCTGAGAAAGGCATGAAGCAATATGTCTGTCCCAGCACCGCGGGGTACAGCCGGCTGGTCAACGCCTATGACCATAGCTTTGCCAATATCCGGCAAATGGCTCTGCTCGGAAAGGCATTCAACGCCGAGGGGTTTCTGAATACGGATTGGGGCGATTATGGCGGAATCAATATGCCCTCCTTGAGCATTCCCTGCATGATCTACGGCGCGGCACAAAGCTGGAATACCCAGGACGACCGGGAAATCCAGACGATCGATCCCATCATTTCTTTTTTGGAATTCCGTGACCACAATCAAGAATTGGCAGGGATCCTCCGAGAACTTTCCCGTCAGGACCTGGTTGCCATTGAAGACCTGGTCTATTTCAGAGATTATAAAATATTCGGTCAGACCTACGAAAACTGTGATTTGTGGATGCACGAAAAAGCGAAGAACAAGATCATTGCGCTGACGGAGCATCAGCTGAAGTCGGCCGTTGCCGTTTGCGAAGACCTTATGAAGCGCCTTAAAAGGAATGATTGCGTATCCCAAAAAGGCTTTGATCAGGAAATCGCGGAATTCTATCTGTCCGTGCGGGGCGTTGCTTTGGTCCAGGGTCTGGCTTTGATCATCAAACAGAAGGAATACCTGCAAGAGGTGCAGCCGATGGACACCCCGCAGGAAATGGCCAACAAACTGGAGCGATGGCTCGCGGATTATTGCCAGGCCTGGCAGAAGGTCAGCCGGGAAAGCGAGCTTTACCGAATCAAGGAATTCATCCGGCATCTCAGCACGATTCTCAGAAACTACGGAGCGTAGCATCGATTGGCGGGATTTGAAAAGCAGGCTGCACCATTAAGTTCGGCCTGCTCTTCGAGGGAATCTATTAGTGCTAAATTTCACAAAACCCGTGATAATCACGGTTTTAAGTCTGCCGCTGTGCGAAAATGCCCATAGCCTCCGCCAGGAATTGGGAAAGGCCTTGCCCATAGCGGTCGATGTTTTGG
>CALMWJ010000013.1 GCA_937873525.1 uncultured Peptococcaceae bacterium
GGGAATATTACCGTCGGATAGGAGGCTTGCCATGAAATCCTTTATTGTATTAGGGCTCGGCAGATTCGGGATCAGCGTCGCGCAAACGTTGTATGACATGGGGTATGAAGTTCTGGGGGTTGATGCGGATGAAAAGATCGTCAACGAATATTCCAGGCATATTGTGCACACGGTCCAGGCGGACATCACCAGTGAGGAATTTTTAAAATCAATGGATATCAAACGCTTTGCCGCGGCCGTGGTTTCCGTCGGTTCGAATATCCAAGTGAGTATTATGGCAACCGTATTATTGAAAGAACTGGGGGCGAAGTTCATTCTTGCGAAAGCCCAGGATGATTTTCAAGGAAAGATCCTTCAAAAGCTCGGTGCAGATAAAGTGATTTTGCCCGAAAAGGACATCGGCATCAAGGTCGGACATAATCTTGCAGCGGAGAGCTTTTTTGATCTGGTGGAAATTTCGCCGGAGTACAGCATTACCAGCATCGAATCGCCGCCATCATGGTATGGGAAAAACATTGGACAGTTGGCGGCTAGGACAAAGTATGGCGTTAACATTCTTGCAGTGAAATGTCAGCAAAAAACGAATGTTATGCCGGGGGCGGGCACTGTCATCGAAAAGGGCTCGATCATCACCGTTTTAGGGAAAAACGATGATTTGGAGAAGCTCAGCACCCTGGAATAAAGGAACGGCCTCTCATTCATGGAATATATAACCAAGGATTGCGGGGAGGTGTGGGATCATGAGCCGCGTGGACAGTCTGCTGGAAAAGATTTATGCGAGAAATCCTGTGAACGGCCATTATATTATCGAGGTTTCTCTGACCAATTATGCTGAAATCTTTAATGACTGGGACCATGCGCCGTATAAAAGAAAGGATATCAACCCGGAACTGCTGGGCTTTCTCGAAGATTCGATTGACGATATCCCCATGAAATATGATATCGATCTCTGCTTTTACCTTGCTGAAGAGACAAGGTCGAAAGACAAGGAGCATATCATCACGGACTGGTTCAGAACCTTCTATACCTTCTATATCGAAATTGAAAAAAATAAAATCAGGGCAATCGTCCGAAGCGCGGTCATGTATATGCTGGTTTCGGCGGTGCTGCTGACCATCTCATATTTCGGTGTGCTTTCGAAAGACAGCATTTTTGTTTACACCATCACCGAAATTCTGATTGTGGGCGGCTGGGTGTTTTTATGGGAAGCCATGGACCGCCTTATATTCCGAAGGCAAGCGGTCCAACGGCTGATTCGGAATTATAGACGATTCCAAAATGCGGAGATTTCCTTCCGATATAGCAAACCGCCGGAATTCCTCGGGGTTTCATAAAAATCAAGGACTCATAAGCTCGAGAAGCAGGCGCATCGGCTTCATTGTTTGATGGAGCTGTCTATGGTACGATGAAGCTGAACCATCCGGGTATATCGATCTGCAGAAATACAGAGGGAGGGAGATATTATGCCGACCATCGTTCACTTTGACATTGCGACGGATGACCCAAAGCGGGCAAGGAATTTTTATGAGGCTTTATTTGGATGGAAATTTGAAGGCCCTCCGGGGATGGAGGATTACTATCTGATCGGGACGGAAGATCTGGAAGGAAAGCCTGGCGTCGGTGGCGGTCTCGGAAGGCGAGGTGACCCGTCTCAAAGGATCACTGCTTATATCGGAGTCGACGACATCGAGGCCTACAGTAAAAAAACCAAAGAAATCGGCGGACAGGTGCTCCAGCCGAAAATGATGGTTCCCGGATGGGGTTATCTGGCCATTTGCACCGATACCGAGGGCAATACCTTTGGATTATGGCAAGAAGACCCCAAGGCTGGCCAATGAGCAGAACCAACAGCTTGGTGCATCGTGATTTTTACCGTGGCGTCTGAGGACGCGAATCTTTGGATGATA
>CALMWJ010000014.1 GCA_937873525.1 uncultured Peptococcaceae bacterium
CTTGCAGCGGTCTTTTTTTGGCTCAAGGACCTGGATGGTCTTGCGAAGGCCGCGTATTGCTTTATAATGAAGAAAAAACCTTATGCGAGAAGGGAAAGGGGGGCCTATGGCGATCCATGTTGTCAATGAGGCAAAGCGATGCCTGAACTGCAAAAAAACCATGTGCGTGACAGGGTGTCCGATTTCGACACCGATCCCCCAAATGATCCAGAAGCTTTTATCCGGAAACATCACCGAAGCAGGAGCGATGGTTTTTGAAAACAATCCGCTTTCTCTGGTATGCTCCCTCGTCTGCGACCATGAGAAGCAGTGCGAAGGTCACTGTATCCTGGGGAAAAAGGGTTCCCCGGTCCACATCAGCAGTATTGAAAATTATATTTCAGAGAATTATTTCGACAAACTCAGCAAAGAGAAAGTCAAGAAAAACGGCATGAAAGCGGCCATCATCGGCTCCGGTCCCGCCGGCATCACCATTGCCGTGCTGCTGGCCAAAAAGGGCTATGACATCACCCTTTTTGAATCCAGAGATAAAATCGGCGGTGTGATGCGTTATGGCATTCCCGAATTCCGGCTGCCCAAAACAATCCTGGATCGCTACAAAAGGCTGCTGTTGGATATGGGCATCAAGATTCGTCCCAATACCACCATTGGCGGGGCTTTGACCATTGACGATCTTTTCCGGGACGGATATAAGGCGATTTTCATCGGAACGGGCGTATGGCGACCCAACAAGCTCGATATCCAGGGAGAGAGCTTGGGGCATGTGCATTACGCCATCGACTATCTGACCAATCCAGATTCCTATAACCTGGGTGAGCGGGTGGTAATCATCGGCGCCGGCAATGCCGCCATTGACGTTGCCCGGACGGCCTTGCGCAAAGGGTCGCGCAGGGTCAGCATCTATGCCCGCCGCGGCACGGCAGCCGCCGGCAAGCGCGAAGTGGAGTACGCCCTCATCGATGGTGTCGAATTTGTTTATTTCAAGGCACCGGTGGAAATCACCGATCAAGGCGTTGTTTTCGAATCGACGGAAATCGATGGGAACGGCCATGTGAGAGTCATCCCGGACACGCAGCAGCTGGTGGAGGCTGATTCCGTGATCATCTCCGTCAGCCAGGGCCCGAAAAACAAAATTGTATCCACCACATCAGGGCTCGATGTGGATCGTAAAGGTTTGGCCGTGGTCAACGGGTCCGGGCGCACTACACGGCAAGGCATCTTTGCCTCCGGTGATGTGGTGACCGGTCCGAAAACCGTGGTGGAAGCAGTGGCCTATTCCAAAGAGGTGGCGGATGCCATGGACGCTTATATGCAGGCGACGAAAGCCGAATAAATCTCAACCAAATTCAAAAGACAGGCCGCAAGACCTGTCTTTTGAGTTTAAATAGGATGTTAGTCCTAACGGGACATTCTTTAGGAGGCGTAGTTGTCGAAATAACCCTGGATCAGGATCACCGGGGTTCCTTTATCGCCGCTGCCGCTGG
>CALMWJ010000015.1 GCA_937873525.1 uncultured Peptococcaceae bacterium
CGGCACGCTGACGGAGGATGAGATGGAGGAATGGAAACTGATCGACGGCCTCGACAAAATTTCCCCGATCGTCTCAGGCAGTGCGGAGGTCAAAGCAGGCACCGAATCCACAACAGCCAGCTTGATTGGATCTTCCTCTGATTATATGGCTATGAATCAGCTGGCTCTGGCCCAGGGCCGGAACATTGCAGACATGGATGTGGAAAGCCGCCAGCTTGTGGCCGTCATTGGTTCGGAAATTGCGGATACACTCTATGAAGGTGAAAATCCAGTCGGTCAGAACATCAAGATCAGCGGCAGCAACTTTACAGTGATCGGGGTCCTCGAAAGTGAAGGTTCCACAAGCTCGGGCTCTTCCGACTTGCGCCTGATCATGCCATACACCACAGCCCAAAGGCTTCTTCGCAATGGCAACATCCGGCAGGTCAGTATTTCCGTAGCCTCGGCGGACCAAGTGGAATCTGTTAAAAGCGCCTTGGAGCAGCTTCTATACGAAAAATACCAGGACGAGGATCTTTACACGATATTTGACCAGACCGAGATCCTGGAGACGCTTGAAGAAACAACGGCCACCATGTCCCTTCTGGTAGGCGGGATCGCCGGGATTTCCCTGATCGTCGGCGGCATCGGCATCATGAACATCATGCTGGTATCCGTGACCGAGAGAACCCGGGAGATCGGCATCCGAAAAGCCATCGGCGCGAAAAAACGGCATATCCTCACCCAGTTTCTGGTGGAGGCCGTGGTTTTAAGCTGTACCGGCGGCCTGATCGGGATCGTGTTCGGTGTGGCTATCACCAAGCTCGTCGGAGCCTTGGTGCCCAGTCTCGCCGGAGCGGTTTCGATCCCAGTGGTCATCGTTTCCTTTGGCTTTTCACTGATGATCGGGGTTGTGTTCGGCGTTTACCCGGCCAACCAGGCGGCAAGGCTGAATCCAATCGAGGCGCTGAGGTATCAGTAACCGCCATGCTTTGATTGCCGGTGTGAGCAGGGTAAAAGGGGCAGGCATGAAATGAAAAACGGAGGGGTTTATACAATGATGGATTCAATCAAAAAATCGATGTGCCGCAGGCGTATGGCCGTGAAGCTGCTGAGTTTGGCAACTGCAGGGCTGGTGTGGAGCGGGTCGGTCCTGCCCTCGGCATCCTCCGCGCTGCTGGCGGCGGATGCAGTGGCGGCGGAAGCGGAAACGGTCCGGCAATACACCTTTCACGAGGTGGGGGACCTGGCTGAAAACAACAGCCATGATATCATCAAACAAGAGGCGGACTTGGCCAAAGCCGAGCTGCAGCAGGAATCTGCCAAAACATCGTATCAAATTGCGGTGTTCGAGTACTGGTACAATGGCGGCGACGGGGACGAGACCAGCAGCGCCTACAGCGCCCTCTATTCCTTGCAGAACAGTTTTGAGAGCACGGTGACCAATGCGGAGGATTCGGAAACGGAGCTGGAGCAGCTCAAGCCTAAAGTGCGCTATGATGCTGAGAAGCTGTATATCACGCTGCTGATGGGCGAGAGAGCGATCGCTCTGCAGGAAAGGGATGTGGAAATCGCCAACGCCGCCCGAGACCTGGAAGCCATCAAGCTGATCTTTGGAAACAGTACGGCTGCCGCCGTAGAAACGGCGGAGCAGAAGGCCATCGATGCGCAAAACGCACTGGACACCCTCAAGGCAGCCCGGAAAACCAACCGTGATGCGATGCGTGTTTACCTGGGGCTGCCGGAAGGCGAAGCCTTTGGGCTGGCGGACCCGCCGGAGCTGGGGGTTTATCAGACCGACTTCAATACCGGTGAGATCCAAAAATATGCTCTGGAAAACTCATTATCCCTGGAACAGGCCCGGCACAGTCTCGAGGAGCTGGACGAACAAATCAAGGCATATGACCGGATGGGAAAGGATGAACAATCTGAACTCCTGTCCATTTCCGCCACAGGCACAGAATTGAGCTACGAAGAGGCGGTAGACAGCCTGGAGAACAAGGTAGCCGCGAATCTTGACGATCTGATGGCTGCCAAAGAGAATTTGGCGTCGGCAAAGACCCAAGCCCAGCGGGCAGACATCGATTTTTTGGCCGCCAATTTGAAATACGACATGGGCATTTTGTCCAGAAGCGGGCTGCAGGCCGCAGAGCAAAGCAGGACCCAGGCGGCCAATGCCTATGCGGAGGCTCAGTACGATGTGTATTTTGCGGCGATGAAAGTGACCTTGATGGCTCAGGGGATTTTGGTCAGCTCATAAACAACAACTGGAAACAGGATTTCTTGGTGAAAAAGGCGATCGTTCTTCGAAGGGTTTGAAGGGCATCGCCTTTTCTCATTTATAAAAAACTCTTACCAAAATTGAGAATGCAATTTCGAACATTGACGAAATGTATTATAATAGGGGAAGACCATACAGCTTCTCAAATATGATAATGCGCCATGGCACTGCAGGCAGGAAACCCTTTGTTTTATCGGAAACGCAGGCTGGCATGGATTTTGCATAAAAATCAGACAATGCAGCAATGCCCATCCGTCTAAGGACATGGACCTGGGCTGATCCAGAACGAAGAAATGTATGGTTATGGGAGGTTTGCCGATGTCGGACCAAAGGGTTTTGGCAATATTGAAACATGAACTAAGGGCAACGGTAGGCAGCGAGGCGCAGGCTGCCATCGCACTGGCGACTGCAAGAACCGCTAAGTATCTAAAAGAGCCGGTGATTTCCATGGAAGTGGAAATCAGCAGCAGCATGTATAAAAACACCTTTGCGGT
>CALMWJ010000016.1 GCA_937873525.1 uncultured Peptococcaceae bacterium
TGTATTTCGCGTTGCGGATCACCAGCTTCCCCGAGGAGGTGAATACCGTCCCATTTCGTCCGATGCGGGTTGGCAGGACGCAGTCAAACATATCGATGCCTCGCAATACCCCTTCAACCAAACAGTCCGGAGATCCGACGCCCATCAGATAGCGGGGCTTGTTTTCCGGCAGCAGCGGCGTGGTGTGCTCGAGGATCTCGTACATCATGGGTTTATCCTCCCCGACGCTGAGTCCGCCGATGGCGTAGCCCGGGAAGTCCATCTCCACAAGGTCCCTGGCGCTGGATGTGCGAAGATCCTTATACATGCCGCCCTGAACGATCCCGAACAAGCTTTGGTCTTCCCGGGTGTGGGCGGCTTTGCAGCGCTCTGCCCAGCGGGTGGTGCGTTCGGTGGCTGCCTGGGCATATTCATAGGTGGCCGGATAGGGAATGCATTCGTCAAATGCCATGGCAATGTCAGCGCCCAGCAATTGTTCGATCTGCATGACCCGCTCCGGAGTGAATAAATGCTTGGACCCATCAATGTGTGAACGGAAGTCGA
This sequence comes from uncultured Peptococcaceae bacterium, assembly GCA_937873525.1. GTDB lineage: Bacteria > Bacillota > Peptococcia > DRI-13 > UBA5745 > UBA5745. Next base: position 544 of record CALMWJ010000016.1, read on the forward strand.
CGCCTTCCTCCCGGATTTTTCTCAGATCACCCAGGCTGAAAACCTGAAATCCGCCGCTGTCGGTCAGGATCGGACCCTTCCATGCCATGAAGCCATGCAGACCGCCGGCCTGGGCCACAAGGTCCGCCCCGGGCCGCAGATAGAGATGATAGGTATTGGATAAAAGGATCCTGGCGCCCATAGCCTCCAATTCATTGGGAGCCATGGCCTTGACGGTGGCTTGGGTCCCCACAGGCATAAAAACCGGTGTTTCCACCGTGCCATGGGGCGTATGCAGACATCCGAGACGCGCCATGGACCGTGGGTCTTTCTTATAACATTCCCATCGTACTTTCATTAGGTACCTCACCTTTTATGATTATAGGATCAGCATGGCATCGCCAAAACTGAAAAAGCGGTATTCCCGGAGGACAGCTTCCCGATAGGCTTCCAGGACTCTCTCTCTGCCGGCTAAGGCGCTGACCAGCATCAGCAGTGTGGATTTCGGCAAATGGAAATTGGTAATGAGGCCATCGATGATTTGAAACCGATATCCCGGATAAATATAAATGTCCGTCCAGCCCGAACCGGCCTTCAGGCGTCCTTCTGCCGACATGCTTTCCAAGGTTCTGACCGAGGTGGTGCCGACGGCGATGACCCGGCGTCCCTCTTCCTTGGCGCGGTTGATCCGGAGGGCGTTTTCTTCGGTAATTTCGAAGTACTCCTTGTGCATCACGTGGTCTTCAATCGCATTGGCTTCCACAGGACGAAAGGTTCCTAATCCGACATGGAGAATGACCTCTGCAAATTCCACACCCTTGGCCTCCAGTTCACCGAATATCCCTTCGGTAAAATGGAGTCCGGCCGTGGGCGCAGCAACAGAGCCGGGCCGATTGCCATAAATGGTCTGATACCGTTCCGGATCGTTTAATGATTGATGAATATAAGGCGGCAGCGGCACAACGCCGACCTGGCTTAAAACCTTTTGAAAATCCCCTTCCCATTGGAACCGGACCAGGCGGCCGCCGCTTTCGGTCCGGTCTTCGATCACAGCGGTCAGCTGGCCGCCGCCGAATTCCAAGCGTGTACCGGGCTGCAGACGTCGTCCCGGTTTGACCAAACAATCCCAAAGGTCTGCTTCTGCCTGATGCAGCAGGAAGCATTCAACCTGTCCGCCGGTGCCGCATTTACGGCCCAGCAGCCGGGCGGGGATGACACGGGTCTTATTGAAAACCAAAAGGTCCCCCGGCTTCAAGTGGTCAGGAAGGTCAAAAAAATGTTCGTGTTGGCTGGGACCGCTGTTTTTCGGAAGGTAGAGAAGCCGTGCGCTGTCTCTGGGCATTACGGGCGTCTGGGCGATCCTCTCTTTGGGCAGATCGTAATCAAAATCGGATAAATGCATGGTTTTGTATTCTTACCTCAAATCTTATGAAATCGATTGCAGGGTCAATCGTCCATCGTTTTTTCCTTGATTATAGTAATATTCGATAATTTCCCGGCAAGTTTTGCCGGCTTCGGCCATACCGATGGCGCCCCATTGGCTCATGCCGACGCCGTGGCCATGCCCTTTGCCGGAGATGGTCACGCCGGTCACAGCCGCCGATGCCGATTTGTCGATGGTTTGGACACCGTTGGCGGTTATGATGGCGTATTGGGTTTTTTTCGGGGCGATGGGGGCAGGCTGGCCGTTGGCCACCAAGGCTTTTGCCGTCGAAATCGGCTGGGACAGGGTTGTGGTGCAGCCTGCTCCGTTTCGGACCAGGGTACCGCCCTGGGGCGTGATCGTAAACAACGCGCTGCGCAATTCTAAAAAATTCCTTATATCTTCTTTATAAAGGCTGGCCGTTCCGGCTGTCCCGAGAACGTCCAGCTGGGTGATCCGCCCTGATGCGGTCTTTGCAATCGTGATTTTTCGGGTCACGGGGTCATAGGCCAAGGATTTTCCCTGGATCTCTGTGACCGTGCCCACCTGGATCGGCTGATCTGCATGGGAAGCGTTCCATTCGCTGATCATGGTTTGCAGCTGGGTGAGGGTGTACTTTTTTTCCCATTGGTAGCTGCTGGCAGGCCAGCCGGCGCTGTCCTGGGCTTGTCGAAGCGCGATGGCATCATAGGGTGAATACACCGCCTTCGCATAACTCAGTCCCGAGCTCCAGACATTTTCGGAGCTCTCGGTGTAGCCTCCCGCATTGGAGCAAAAATAGGCGGTGATCAGCTGCTGGTCGTAATAGATCACCAGCCCTTTGGTGGCATCCACAGCCTGGGTGGTATAGCCGGCTTCCGCACTGAAGCCGCCATAGACCTGGGAACTGTTGGTGGCAGATAAATCATAGGATGCGCTGCTGTTTTTCTGTTTCAATGCGTAGGTCCTTGAAACGATTGCCTGGGCCTTCATGGCTTCCGCAGGCGCCGTGCTGATGCCCATTTCTTTGGGCAGCACGCCATAGAGATAATGCTCCACATCAAGGAGATTGATAATATTCAGTTTGCCGTTTTTATTTTCAATCAGAATGCTGCCGCGATAAAGCCTTTTATTGAAGGTGACCAAGGGCACGTCTGAATCGTCGGCCGGTTTGATCAGGATCAGCGGCCCGTTCATCCCTTGGATCGTATTTCCGTTGTTTTCGATCCTCAAATTCAGGCTGCCGACCGGAGAAGCCAGAATTTGGCTCCCGGGCGTCAAAGCTTCCGAAAACTGAGTCATCAGATCGATCATGACGTAGGAACCCTGCTGGATCATCAGTTCGGTGGTGCCTGCCCCCGTGGCCAAAGCAACGCGTACAATGTCAGCGCCGGCCGGCACCGCCGTGTCCGCCAAGACCGGCAGGGCAAAAAACTGGGTCAGCAAGAGCATCAGCATCATAGAACTCAACCGTTTACGAAACTTCATCAAAACACCTCCCAATCCCTACGGATGACGCGACTTTGGTTTGTACCGGTCATATTCGCTGAAAACACAGCCGCAATAGGATTGCATATACAATCCCAGGTCTCTGGCTTCTTTCTGAGCTTCCCGGAAGCCAGGACGGAAGTCCCGATAGATAAAAGGAATCCCCATGGCGCTGCCGATGGCTTCTCCGATGGTTCGAATCAGCGCATGCTGCTGATAAGGGCTGACCAGCAACGTGGTTGTAAAGCCATCCTTGCCCTT
>CALMWJ010000017.1 GCA_937873525.1 uncultured Peptococcaceae bacterium
TCAGGATTTCCTTGACCACTTGCTCCTGATCTCCGGAATCATAGATCGAGAAGTCCTTGTCATAATCCCCCAGCTCGTTGCTTTCCCTTTTCAGAATACGCAGGCAGGCGCTGTGAAAGGTCATGACCCACATGTCCCCGATGGAGATCCCCAACAGCTTTTCTAAACGGTCCCGCATCTCCTGGGCGGCTTTGTTGGTGAAGGTGATGGCAAGAATCCGCTGCATGGGAATGCCTTGCTGGCCGATCAGTTCCAGCAGGTCCCTGAAGGACATATCGGCCGGATCCTGGACCGCAAGCCATTGGGCCAGTTTTTCCAGATCCTGCGGCTCCAGCGAAGCCGGCGGCTCGGCATGGGGGTCATACGCCGGACCAAAGACCAGCAAATGAAAAATTCGGTAAACCATCGCCGTCGTTTTGCCCGAGCCGGCACCGGCAAGGCAAAGGACCGGACCCGCGCCGGTGGTGACCGATTTGATCTGTTCATCATTCAAACGGGACAAAATCATGTTCCTGATTTCGTCCCGCAATTCCCAGTATTGCTCTTTTTCCTTTTGGTTTAAGGCCACAATGTCCCCTCCTTATTTTCCTCATTCTATTGTATGTTGATTGCGGATGCCCGTCAACCGTCAGGGGCAAAATCGAAGGCAGCGGTGGACAAAAAGAAAGCGCGGCTGGAGGAAGCCGCGCTTTCTTTATTTAGTTCATATAGCCAATGGATGGCCGGAACGTTCCTCCCGCTTCGACGCGGATTATAACCGGACCTTCTTTTTGAAGTACTTGGTCAGTTCACCGAAGATGACCGGCATGGCGGAAACCAGAATCACGAAGTCCCAGTCATGAATATGGAACTCGGTCACATTAAAGACATTCCGCAGAGCGGGCACCAGCATGACCACAGCCAGCAGCGCAAAGGAAACCACCGTGGCCAGGTTCATGTTCTTGTTGCTGAACACGCCGATCCGGAAGATGGAGTATTTTTCGGAACGCGCCGTGTAAGCACGCAGCAGCTCACAGGTGATGATGGTCACGAAGGCGTAGGTACGGCCGACTTCAAGACCGTAGTTTTTCCATCCGAAGTAGTAGGCGCCCAGGACCGCGCCGGTCATCACGATCGCCTGTACAACGATGTTGAGGATCATGTCCCGGTTGATGATGGGTTCTTTGGGGTTACGAGGCGGCTCATGCATCAGGCCGGGCTCCTTGCCTTCCGTTCCCAGCGCCAAGGCCGGGAAAGCGTCAGTCACCAGGTTGACCCAAAGCAGATGAATGGGCAGCAACGGAATAGGCCACTGGAATATCATGGCCAGGAAGATGATCAGGATTTCACCCACGTTGCAGGACATCAAGAAGAAAACGAATTTCCGGATGTTGGCGTAAATGACGCGGCCTTCTTCCACGGCCGCCACGATGCTGGCGAAGTTGTCGTCGGTGATGATCATGTCCGCGGTTTCTTTGGTCACATCGGTGCCGGTGATGCCCATGGCAACGCCGATGTCGGCGCGTTTCAGGGCCGGGGCGTCATTGACGCCGTCGCCGGTCATGGCGGCAATGCCGCCGTTGTTTTTCACAGACTGGACGATGCGGACCTTGTGTTCGGGGGAAACGCGGGCAAAGACGCTGACGGTCTTGACGGCTTCATCCAGCATGGCATCGTCCATTCTGTTCAGGTCGGGACCTGCCAGGACCTGGTCGGTGCTGTCAATGATACCCAGGTCACGGGCAATGGCGGCGGCGGTATCTTTGTAGTCGCCGGTGATCATGATGACCCGGATGCCGGCTTTTTTACAAACCTTGATGGCTTCCATGGCTTCCACGCGGGGCAGGTCGATCATGCCCACCAAACCGCTGAACACCATATCTTTCTCATCGTTTTCCGCGGAGGGATGCTCGGGAACCTG
>CALMWJ010000018.1 GCA_937873525.1 uncultured Peptococcaceae bacterium
CTGCCGAGACCTAATACAATAAAGGATTTCATGGCAAGCCTCCTATCCGACGGTAATATTCCCTTCTGGGCACCTGTAAGTTACGGTCTCCCTTCCCTGCATCGTTGTAAACGCGGCGAAGGCGGTGATCGGCCCGACTCTGCCCAGCAGCATCGTGATGATCAGCTGAATTTTGCTGATGTTGCATAATCCCGGCGTGATGCCAGCCGACAGTCCAACGGTTCCAAACGCAGAAGCGGCTTCAAAAAGCGTTTCTAAAAGTCCCCCCTCGTGGTTGATCAGCAGCACGACCGTCGTTGTCAGAATGAGCGCCAGACTCAAAATAAAGATGGCCACCGCTTTTTGTACGACTTCCGCAGCAATCCTTCGTTCAAAGGCCTGGACGTCGCTGCGCCCTCGCAGGAATGCGATCACGGCGAGGATCAAAACAAAAAAGGTTGTCGTCTTGATTCCCCCGGCGGTGGAACCCGGAGCGGCGCCAATAAACATCAGTATGATGGTTATAAGATTAGAAGCCGGCTCCATTTGGTCAAGCGGCAAGGTGTTGAAGCCGGCAGTCCGTGCAGAAACTGAATGAAAAAACGCATTCAATACTTTAAAGGGCGTCGGCAGCGTTCCCATGATGCCGCCTGATTCAAAGAGAAGATACAATAGGGTCCCCGAGACCAGCAGAACACCCGTCATGAACAAGACGATTTTCGTGTGCAGCGCCATTCTGGAAAACCTTCGGTTGGCCAGCACGTCATTCCACACAATAAAACCCAAGCCGCCAAGGATGATCAATGCCGCCGTGGTCAGGAGCATGAGCGGGTCCCTCTGATATCCGGAAAGGCTGACAAATCTTGCAGACTCTGAGCCAAAAACATCAAATCCCGCATTGCAGAATGCGGATACAGAATGAAAAATACTTCTTGCGGCGCCTTCTGCAAAACCATAGGCTGGGATCAGGTCCAAGGCAATGATCAGTGCCCCGATCCCTTCGATGGCAAACGTGATTTTCAATATTTCTTTAAATATAATAACAATATTTTCAAGAGAATAATAGCTGATGGACTCTTTGATGGCAAGCCTTTGGCTCAATCCCAGGGTTTTCCCCGTCAATACCGAAAACAATGTAACCACCGACATGATGCCCAAGGCACCGATCTGGATCAGGGAAAGAATTACAATTTTCCCGAATAAAGACCAGTAGGTATTGGTATCCACAACGACCAGACCGGTCACGCACACCGAAGATGCCGCGGTAAACAGCGCATCGACCATGCCGATGCTTTCTCCGTTTTTAGCGCTGAAAGGCAGTGCCAGCAAAAGGGTGCCCAAAAGGATCAGGACCGTAAATCCGAAAAAAATCATTCTAGCCGGAGTTGCTCTGAAAATTTTTTCTTTATAATTTAAGAATATATTGATTCTGCCGCCAGGTTGATTCATTCCGTCGCCCTCGTCATCATGATATTTCCGGTGCCCGCATTTCAAATAAACACCCGTAAATCAGGCGCAGAGTATAGAATACCCTGTTCATTCCGGATTGGATACGAAAAACTTGCAGCTTAT
>CALMWJ010000019.1 GCA_937873525.1 uncultured Peptococcaceae bacterium
AGGGCACACGGCTTCCTCGGTGGCGGCAGCCTTAGTCATCGCGCAGATCGGCCCGGCCCAGGCATTGCTGGCGTCGGCTTATGCGGCCTTGATGGGGCTTTCCCGTATCTATCTGAAGGCCCATTACCTGACGGACGTGGTGGTCGGCGCCGTGGTTGGCTATTTCTGCGGCAAGCTGTCGATCTGGCTTTATCCGCTCATTTTCTAAGCTGAAACACCGGGTTCTCTGCCTGCGCCCGGTATTCGGCTTATTTTTTTTATCCATTTACAAAAACATGGATTTACGCTATAATTTTATGAATTTCGCATTGACAAAAAAATCAGGGTGTGATAATAATATAAGGTGCGACTCCTATGATGGAAGTCTATGCATATTTTTGTTTTTATTGCAATAATGATTTTTGGAATGGTTGGTGATCAAATTCGTATTGGACCGGCAGGACGAACCAGCGCATAGGGATAAACGGCAGCAAGGCACACACACCTTGCTATTATGTGTTTCTTGCGCAATTTGAAATGTCGGTTTAGGTTATTTGGGGTGGTTTTACGCAAAAGGAGTTCCAATGGGCTTTATTTGGTCGGTAAACGTAAGTGCACCAACGTCCTGGGTGTAAGAGAGTAAATGGCTGAGGGGTGAAAGATGAATGGGACAGTCTTTGATGGTTGATCAAACAAAGCGAAAAAGTTTCGCCCGAATCAAAGAAGTATTGGAGATGCCGAACTTAATCGAGGTCCAGCAGGATTCTTATAAGTGGTTCATGGATACCGGGATCCGCGAGATGTTTCAGGACATATCGCCGATCCAGGACTTTACCGGCAATCTGGTTTTGGAATTTATTGACTACAGTTTGGGGGAACCCAAGTATCAGGTCGAAGAATGCAAAGAGCGGGATGCGACCTATTCGGCGTCGCTGCGCGTCAAAGTCCGGCTGATCAATAAAGAGACCGGCGAAGTCAAGGAACAGGAAGTGTTCATGGGGGATTTTCCTCTCATGACCGACAAAGGCACTTTTATCATCAATGGCGCCGAGCGTGTCATTGTCAGCCAGCTGGTTCGTTCCCCCGGCGTCTATTACGGGGAAACCATGGATCCCAGCGGCAAAAAGCTGTTCAACGCCACGGTGATCCCCAATCGGGGCGCGTGGCTCGAGCTTGAAACCGATATCAATGACGCCATCCATGTCCGGGTGGACCGGACGCGGCGTCTGCCGGTTACCGTACTGCTTCGTGCTTTGGGCTACGGCAGCAATGCAAAGATCAATTCGCTCTTCAACGAAGACGAACGCATCCTGCTGACCTTGGAACGGGACCACACCGAGTCCGAGGACGACGCGCTGATCGAGATCTACAAACGGCTGCGCCCCGGCGAACCGCCGACGGTGGATAGCGCCCGGTCTCTGCTGAATACGCTTTTCTTCGATCCTAAGCGATACGACTTGGCGCATGTGGGCCGCTACAAGCTCAATAAAAAATTAAAATTGAATATTTCGGATGCGGTCAGGAACCTGACTAAAGAGGATATTGTCGAATCGGTCCGTTACCTGATCGGTTTGATGAATGGCCAGGGAAGAACCGACGACATCGACCATTTAGGAAACCGCCGGCTTCGTTCTGTGGGCGAGCTGCTGCAGAATCAGTTCCGGATCGGCCTTTCACGTATGGAACGCGTGGTTCGCGAAAGAATGACCATCCAGGACGTGGAAGTCATTACGCCCCAGGTCTTGATCAATATTCGACCGGTGGTGGCCGCGATCAAAGAATTCTTTGGATCCAGCCAGTTGTCTCAGTTTATGGACCAGACCAATCCGTTGTCCGAGCTGACGCATAAACGTCGTTTATCCGCGCTGGGACCCGGCGGCCTCTCCCGCGAACGGGCCGGATTCGAGGTCCGCGACGTTCACCATTCCCACTATGGACGGATGTGTCCCATCGAGACCCCTGAAGGTCCCAACATCGGCTTGATCGGTTCTCTGAGCACCTATGCCAGGGTCAATGAATATGGTTTCATTGAAACCCCATACCGCAAAGTGAATAAGGAAACCGCCTGCGTCACCAACGAAATCGTCTATCTGGACGCTTCGGAGGAAGACGAATACATCGTTGCCCAGGCCAACATGGAGCTGGATGCGGATGGACGCTTCATCTCCAGCCGCGTCAATGCCCGTTACGGCAGTGAGATCCTGGTGGTCACCCCGGACAAGGTCGATTATATGGATGTATCGCCGAAACAGCTGGTTTCCATCGCGACGGCCATGATCCCCTTCCTCGAACACGACGACGCCAACCGCGCACTGATGGGGGCCAACATGCAGCGCCAGGCTGTGCCTCTGCTGCGGACGGATGCACCTTACGTGGGGACCGGCGAAGAGCATAAAGCTGCCAAGGACTCCGGCGTCACCATCGTGTCCAAACATGACGGGACCATCGAGCGGGTCACTGCCGACGAGATTCGTGTGAAAACCGACGAAGGCGGCATGGACCGGTACAAATTAATCAAATTCTCCCGTTCCAACCAAGGCACCTGCATCAACCAGAAGCCCATCGTTTCTCATGGTGAACGGGTCAGCCAGGGACAGATCATTGCGGACGGCCCTTCCACCAAGGACGGTGAGCTGGCGCTTGGCCGCAACATCCTGGTGGCCATGATGACCTGGGAAGGCTATAACTACGAAGATGCGATGCTGATCAGCCAGAAGCTGGTCAAGGAAGATTTTTTCACATCGATCCACATTGAAGAATATGAGTGCGATTCCCGTGACACCAAGCTTGGCGCCGAGGAAATCACCCGTGATATCCCCAACGTGGCGGACGATGTCCTTAAAGACCTGGATGACCGCGGCATCATCCGTATCGGCGCCGAAGTGCGCCCCGGCGACATCCTCGTCGGCAAAGTAACGCCCAAGGGCGAAACGGAGCTGACGGCGGAGGAGCGTCTGCTGAGGGCCATTTTCGGGGAAAAGGCGCGGGAAGTCCGTGACACATCCCTGCGGGTGCCCCACGGTGAAGCTGGTAAAATCGTGGATGTCAAGGTGTTCACCCGGGAAAACGGCGATGAGCTGGCGCCCGGCGTCAACCAGGTGGTCCGCGTCTACATTGCCCAGAAACGAAAAATCTCGCAAGGTGACAAGATGGCCGGCCGGCACGGCAACAAGGGTGTCATCTCCAGGATCCTTCCTGAAGAAGATATGCCGTTCCTGCCCGACGGCACGCCGGTCCAGATCGTTTTAAACCCTCTGGGCGTGCCATCCCGTATGAACATCGGGCAGACGCTGGAAACCCATTTGGGCTGGGCCGCTCAGGCATTGGGCTGCACCTTCGCCACCCCGGTCTTCGACGGGGCGACGGAAGCCGACATCCACGAGATGCTGGAAAAAGCCGGCAAGCCGATCACCGGCAAAACCATCCTGTACGACGGACGTACAGGCGAGCCCTTTGACAATGAGATCACCGTGGGCATCATGTACATCCTGAAACTGGCCCACTTGGTCGATGATAAGATCCATGCGCGTTCCACAGGCCCCTATTCTCTGGTGACCCAGCAGCCCTTGGGCGGCAAGGCCCAGTTCGGCGGACAGCGGTTCGGTGAAATGGAAGTCTGGGCACTGGAAGCTTACGGCGCCGCTTATACGCTCCAAGAGATCCTGACCGTCAAATCCGACGACGTGGTTGGTCGTGTGAAAACCTACGAAGCCATCGTCAAGGGAGAAAACGTTCCGGAACCTGGCGTGCCCGAATCCTTCAAGGTTCTCATTAAAGAACTGCAGAGCCTTTGCCTTGATGTCAAGGTCCTGTCAGAAAACAACGAAGAAATCGAAATCAAGGAACTGGATGATGACGTCAACGAAGCCGCCCGGGAATTCGGGCTGGATCAGAATCTTCCTGAAATACCCGCAAGCGTTGAGAGCGCAGGCGAACCTCTGATCGAGGATACGGAGGAAGAAGAGGATCTGTTTGCTGAGGACATCCTTCCCTTTACCGACGAAGGGGATTCCGGCGAGGAATTCTAGAGAGGAGTGGGGCTACTTTGTTAGATGTAAATAATTTCGACCGGATGAGAATTGGCTTAGCCTCTCCCGCACAGATCATGGAATGGTCCAGCGGAGAAGTGAAAAAACCGGAAACCATCAACTACCGCACCTTAAAGCCCGAGCGGGACGGTCTGTTCTGCGAAAGGATTTTTGGCCCTACCAAAGACTGGGAATGTCACTGCGGCAAATACAAACGGGTCCGCTATAAGGGCATCGTCTGCGACCGCTGCGGCGTGGAGGTCACCAAAGCAAAGGTTCGCCGTGAACGGCTGGGCCACATTGAGCTGGCCGCACCCTGTTCCCACATCTGGTACTTTAAAGGAATTCCCAGCCGGATGGGGCTGATCCTGGATATCTCGCCCCGTCTGTTAGAAAAGGTCCTATATTTCGTATCTTATATCGTTACCGACCCGGGGGACACCCCGCTTATGAAGAAACAGCTCTTGACCGAAGCGGAGTACCGGGAGTACAAGGACCGGTACGGCAACCGCTTCGACGCCGGCATGGGCGCCGAAGCCATCAAGATCCTTTTGGATGAGATGGATCTTGAGGAGATGGCTGTCGAGCTGCGTCAGGAATTGAAGGACGCCACCGGGCAGCGCAAGGTCAGAGCCATCCGCCGCCTGGAAGTGGTGGAAGCTTTTAAAAACTCCGGCAACCGGCCCGAGTGGATGATCATGGACGTGGTTCCGGTCATCCCGCCGGAACTGCGCCCCATGGTCCAGCTGGATGGCGGCCGCTTCGCCACCTCTGACCTCAATGACCTTTACCGGCGCGTCATCAACCGGAACAACCGCCTGAAACGGCTTTTGGATCTGGGCGCACCGGATATCATTGTCCGAAATGAAAAGCGGATGCTTCAAGAAGCTGTGGACGCGCTGATCGACAACGGCCGCCGCGGACGTCCCGTGACAGGCTCCGGCAACCGGCCCCTGAAATCTCTCAGCGACATGCTGAAAGGCAAGCAGGGCCGTTTCCGTCAAAACCTTCTGGGTAAACGCGTCGACTATTCCGGTCGTTCGGTCATCGTGGTCGGCCCCGAGCTTAAAATGCACCAGTGCGGTCTGCCCCGTGAAATGGCACTGGAGCTTTTCAAACCTTTTGTCATGAAAAAACTGGTCAGCGAAGGCTATGCCCACAACATCAAAAGCGCAAAGCGCATGGTGGAACGGGTCAAGGAAGAGGTCTGGGATGTTCTCGGTGATGTGATCCAGGACCACCCGGTTCTGCTGAACCGAGCCCCGACCCTGCATCGTCTGGGGATCCAAGCGTTTGAACCGGTCCTGGTGGAAGGCCGCGCGCTGCAGCTTCATCCGCTGGTTTGCACCGCTTACAACGCGGACTTTGACGGCGACCAGATGGCTGTGCACGTACCCTTGTCCGCAGAAGCCCAGGCGGAGGCCCGTCTGCTGATGCTGGCGGCCAACAACATTCTCAACCCCAAGGACGGCAAACCAGTCTGTACGCCGACCCAGGACATGGTCCTGGGCTCATACTACCTGACCAACGAGCGACCCAACCCGGACCGTGAACGTACGCCTATCTTTAAAGATGCACAGGAAGCCCTGTACGCCTACAATCAAGCGGCGGTCACCCTGCAGGAGCCCATCAAAGTCCGTTTGGACGGTCAGCTCAAGGATACCACCGTCGGCCGCCTGGTCTTCAATCAGGCGATCCCCGATGAGCTGGGATATTATAACTACACTGTCGGGAAAAAAGAGCTGGGCAAGATCGTTGCCAAATGCTTTCAGGTGATGGGCCCCTCCCAAACCGCAAAAATGCTGGACGAAATCAAGCGCCAGGGCTTCGACTACTCGACCCGGGCCGGGATCACCATCAGCGTCGCGGATATCAAGGTGCCCCAGGAAAAGAAAGCGATCCTGAAGGCTGCCGACGAACAGGTCGAGCAGACCCATCAACAATACCGCCGCGGTTTGATCACCGACGACGAACGTTATAAACTGGTCATCGAAATCTGGAACCAGACCACCGAAGATGTGAAGGATGCACTGCTGGCGAGCATGGACAAGTTCAATCCTGTCTACATGATGGCAACCTCCGGCGCCCGCGGCAACATCCAGCAGATTCGTCAGTTGGCAGGCATGCGTGGCCTCATGGCAGACCCCACAGGGAAGACCATCGAGTTGCCCATTAAGTCGAATTTCCGGGAAGGCCTTTCGGTGCTGGAATACTTCATTTCCACCCACGGCGCCCGGAAAGGGTTGGCCGATACGGCCCTGCGCACCGCGGACTCCGGTTATCTTACCCGGCGTCTTGTGGACGTAGCCCAGGATGTGATCGTCCGCGAAGATGACTGCGGCACCAACGTCGGCATCATCGCGGAGGAAATCAAGGATGGGGGCGAAAGCATTGAACCCTTGATCGAACGGCTGATTGGCCGCTACACCATGGAGGATGTGATCCACCCCGAAACCGGTGAGGTTATCGTTGCGGCTAACCAGGAGATCCTTGAGCAGGATGCCGAAAGCATGATCGCTGCAGGCATCAAGCAAGTCCACATCCGGTCGGTGCTGACCTGTCGCTCCCGGTACGGTGTGTGTCGGAGATGTTATGGTCGTAATCTGGCGACCGGCAATCGCGTGGAGATCGGCGAAGCAGTGGGAATCATTGCCGCCCAATCCATCGGCGAGCCGGGCACCCAGCTGACCATGCGTACCTTCCATACCGGCGGTGTGGCCGGGGACGACATCACACAGGGTCTTCCCCGTGTGGAAGAGCTGTTTGAAGCACGCAAGCCCAGAGGCCAGGCAATCATTGCCGAAGCGGACGGTATCGTCCACATGATCGACAAAGGTTCCCGCGGCCGCGAAATTGAATTGACGACGGAAGACGGAGAGAAAGGGATCTATACCATTCCCTACACTTCCCGAATCAAGGTGTCGGAAGGCCAGGCGGTGGAAGCCGGACAGGAAATGACAGAAGGCTCCATCAATCCCCATGACCTTCTCAAGGTCAAAGGGATCAAGGGCGTCCAGCTCTATCTCCTTCGTGAAGTTCAGCGCGTTTACCGGTTCCAGGGCGTTGACATCAATGACAAGCACATTGAGGTCATGGTCCGCCAGATGATGCGCAAAGTCAAAATCGAAGAAGCCGGTGACACGGAGTTGCTGCCCGGCGGTTTGATCGATATCTTCGAGTTCGACGAAGAAAACGAAAGAGTCAGAGGCTGGGGCGGCGAAGAAGCCGTTGCCAAGCCGGTCCTCCTGGGGATCACCAAAGCCTCATTAGCGACAGATTCTTTCCTGTCTGCCGCATCCTTCCAGGAAACCACAAGGGTCCTGACCGAAGCCGCCATCAAAGGCAAGATGGATCCGCTCCTTGGTCTCAAAGAAAACGTCATTATCGGCAAGCTGATCCCGGCCGGTACCGGCATGTCGCGCTATCGTGACATTACGGTGGAATCCTCGGTCGCAGCTGCAGCCAAGGCCGCTGCGAACGCCAAAGCGGGCGCGTCGGTCATCATGGAAAACGCTGAGTATCTGGGTCAGGAACAAGACGATTTGCTCAACGAATTTCTGGAATAGAAAACCTGCCGGGAGACCGGCGGAAGCTGCCGCCGGACCCTGTAACGATCTTCATGGCAAGAGAAAATCAATCCTGTTTTCGAGAAAGTTATGATATTGACAGGGTCTGGCCGGCAGTGATACAATACCTTAGTATGTTGTCAAACAGGCAGCATACCCGTCCTTTTTGCCGATGCGGACCGTTGCACCGCACATCTGACAAAAAAGATCCTGCGGCTTCGCCGATGGCCTGCCGCAATCAAAAGTGAAACCCATTGCTCTATTATTTCGGAAGGAGGTGGCATTGGAATGCCAACAATTAATCAATTGGTGAAGCAGGGCCGTGAGGACATCATCAAAAAACCCAAGGCGCCCGCTTTGAAAAGCTGTCCCCAGAAACGCGGCGTATGCACCCGCGTTTACACCACGACCCCCAAGAAGCCTAACTCTGCTCTTCGTAAGGTGGCCCGTGTCCGTTTGACACAGGGGATCGAAGTCACGGCTTATATTCCCGGTATCGGTCATAACCTGCAGGAACACTCCGTGGTTTTAGTGCGCGGAGGAAGAGTACGTGACCTTCCCGGTGTTCGCTATCATATCATCCGCGGCGCATTGGATACCGCCGGTGTTGCGAAACGCAATCAGAGCCGTTCCAAATACGGCGCGAAGCGGCCAAAAGCGGGTACCGCAAAGAAGAAATAGTTCATCATGCTGCCTGAACGCGTCGTTCGGCAGCTGAGTTCTCACAGAGTTTAAGGAGGGAAACGCATGTCAAGAAAAGGAGCGGCTCCTCAGCGGGAAGTATTGCCGGATCCTATTTACCAGTCTTTGCTGGTGACGAAACTGATCAACAAAATCATGTACGACGGCAAACGCGGCGCTGCTGAAAAAGCACTGTACGCAGCGTTGGACACGGTTGCGGCAAAGACCAATAAAAACGGGCTGGAAGTTCTGGAAAACGCATTAAAGAATATTATGCCTGCTGTAGAAGTCAAGGCACGCCGGGTTGGCGGTGCCAACTATCAGGTGCCTGTGGAAGTCAGACCTGACCGCAGAGAAACACTGGGTATCCGCTGGCTGGTGACCTATGCCCGCAAACGCGGTGAAAAGGAAATGGAAAACCGCCTCGCCGGCGAAATCATGGATGCTGCCAACAACACCGGCGGCGCTGTCAAGAAAAAAGAGGATACCCACAAGATGGCCGATGCCAACAAGGCCTTTGCTCATTATCGTTGGTAAGAACCGGCCGAACCGTGCATCATAGACTGCCGGCCGCTGCTTGCAGATAATGGACGAGACAGATTGAAAGGGGTATTTAACCTTGGGACGAGAGTTTCCGCTTGATAAAACAAGAAACATAGGCATTATGGCCCATATTGACGCCGGTAAGACCACGACCACCGAACGCATCCTCTATTATTCCGGCCGGACCCACCGCATCGGAGAAGTCCATGATGGTGCGGCGACCATGGACTGGATGGTTCAGGAGCAGGAACGTGGGATCACCATCACCTCCGCTGCGACGACCTGTCACTGGAAAGATCATCGCATCAACATCATCGACACGCCTGGACACGTTGACTTCACGGTCGAAGTTGAGCGCTCTTTGCGCGTGCTTGACGGCGCGGTTGCGGTGTTCTGCGCCGTCGGCGGCGTGCAGCCCCAATCCGAGACGGTTTGGCGGCAGGCTGACAAATATGGCGTGCCCAGAATCGCTTATGTCAACAAAATGGACCGCATTGGCGCCGATTTCTATCGTGTCCTCAAAATGATGAAGGACCGGTTAAAAACCAATCCGGTGCCCATCCAGCTTCCCATCGGCGCTGAGGACAACTTCGCCGGGATCATCGATCTGGTCACCATGAAGGCTGAAATCTATAAGGATGACCAGGGCAAAGAAATCGAAATCACGGATATTCCGGAGAGCATGAGCGAGCTTGCCAGGGAATACCATGATAAGATGGTCGAAGCTGTCGCCGAACAGGATGAAGAACTGATGATGA
>CALMWJ010000020.1 GCA_937873525.1 uncultured Peptococcaceae bacterium
TGACCATTGTCACCGGGGCGCCCAACGTCCAGGCCGGTCAAGCTGTGGCGGTGGCGCTGGTGGGGGCCAAGCTGCCCAACGACCTCCACCCGGACATCCAGCTGACCACCCTGCGTGGTGTTTTGTCCGAAGGGATGATGTGCGGTGCCGATGAGCTGGGCATGGATGTCAGCAAACTGGGACCGGAAGAGAAGGAAGGGTTGTACCCTCTTCCGGAGGATACCCACCCGGGCCAGGACATCGTACCGTTTTTAGGACTGGATGACATCGTGCTGGACATCGGCTTGACGCCGAATCGTTCGGATTGCATGGGCATGATCAATGTGGCTCGGGAGGCCTCGGCCTTGACAGGCGCACCGCTGACGCTGCCGGAGGTTCCGGCTTCTTCTGAAGGGGGACGCTGTGCTGAGCTGGCCACGGTTAAAATTAATGAAGCAGGCCTGTGCAGCCGGTTTGGAGCCCGGATGGCGGAAAATATCAAAGTCGGCCCTTCGCCCCTTTGGCTGAAGCAGCGACTGAATGCCATGGGCATGCGCTCTATCAACAATCTGGTGGATATTTCTAATTTGGTTATGCTGGAAACCAACCAGCCGCTGCATTTCTTCGATTATGAACGGCTGGCGGGCCAAGGCGTCCATGTACGCCGGGCCAAAGCCGGCGAAACCATTGAAACCTTGGATGGACAGGTTCGCACGCTGACCGAGGAAATGACCCTGGTGGCGGATGCTGAGGGCGGCGTGGCCATCGCCGGCGTTATGGGGGGTGCCCGGACTGAAGTGACGCCGGAAACCAAGCGTATCCTGATCGAAGCCGCCAGCTGGGACGGCGTGCGCACCCGGCGCACGACCCAAGCCTTGGGACTTCGTTCTGAGGCTTCCATGCGCTTTGAGAAGGAAGTGGACAGCACCAGCATCATCCGGGTGCTGGACCGGGCAGTCCAGCTCATCGAAGCCTTGGGCGCAGGAACCGCGGTGGAAGGCCATTTGAACGTATGTTCGAAAGAGGACCAGCTGCCTCAGACACGGGTCCGCCTGGATAAGATCAACTTTGTTCTGGGCACGCGCCTGGACCATGACACCGTTGAAAAAATATGGAAAGCCCTGAGGATCCGGATCGTGGAAGACTTCGGGGATTCCTGGATCCTTGAATCCCCGTCCTGGCGCAAGGATCTGGTCATCGAGGAAGATTATATCGAGGAAACCGTCCGTTTGTACGGATACGACAAACTGGATGCGACGATGCCTGCCGGCGGCACCACCCAGGGTTCCAGAACGCCGCAGCATAACCTTCGGCGGGATTTAACAGCCTTGATGATCGGTATGGGCTATCGCGAGGCCGTCAATTACAGCTTTATCAATCCGGCCCATCTGGACCGGCTGAATGTCCCCGAGGACCATCCCTGGCGTCGGGCTGTGGCCATTAAAAATCCCCTTTCGGAAGACCAGGGGATCATGCGGACCACCATCATCCCCAGCATGACGGAACTGGCGGTCTGGAACATCAACCGGCGAAGCCGTGATCTGCAAATGTTTGAAATGGGCAAAGTCTATATCGCCCATGAAGACCGGGCCAAGCAGCCGGATGAGCAATGGACCCTGGCCATCCTGTGTACGGGAGCCCAAAAGAAGACCTGGCAGCAGGCTGAAATCGCTTATGACTTCTATCATATGAAAGGCGTCGTGGAGAATCTTCTGCAGCATTGCCGGATCGCCAACGCCCAATTCGCAGCGGATCAGACGGTTCCGGGTCTGCATCCCGGCCGGTACGCCCGGATCCTTATTGGGGGGGAAGAGGTAGGCTACTTGGGAGAACTGCATCCCCAAACGGCCGCGGTTTATGAAGCGCCGCAAAGGATCCAGATCGCTTCCCTGAATGTGTCGATGCTGCAGAAATACATGAAGCCTGTGCAGTACCGTTCTCTCAGCAAATACCCTGAAGTGATGCGGGACCTTGCCATCGCCGTGAATGCGGAGGTGCCGGCCGGGGCGGTCATGGCAACCATCAAGGATTGTGCCGGCTCCCTGCTGAAAGAAGTGCGCCTCTTCGACCTGTACCAGGGCGCCCAGCTCCAGGAAAACCAAAAGAGCCTTGCCTTTGCCTTGACCTGGCAGGCGGAAGACCGTACACTGAAAGATGATGAGATCAATCAGTTCCATGAGGCCATTGAAGCCAGGCTGGCAGAGGTCTATGGGGGTCAGGTGCGCGGCCGGTGATCCTGCCGGCGCGCGCGCCGTTTCGAAACAAAAATTAATCATAAAGGGGGCAGCCGGCGATGAGCGGTGAAATCAACCGGGTACGTATCGAGGTATTGGGCGACCAATATGTTGTCAAAGGAAATACGGATTCGGAGCATATCCAAAAGGTTGGCCAGTATTTAAAAAGCCAGCTGGAACAGCTGCAGCAGCGCAACCCGCAGCTGCCCCCCAAAACCTTGTTATTCCTTACCGCCTTCAACATGGCGGATGACCTGATCAAGCTGAAGCAGGACTACGATGTCTTGGCAGCGCTTCTTGACCAATAAAAGGATGCCGGATCGATCCGCAGGCCCGGCCGCGATCCGCGATTTAAATACGCAACCACCCGATGCGAGGAGAGGATCATGAACGATTGCAGTCAAACCCCTATTGAAATCCTATCCCCGGCAGGCAGCCGGGAAGCTTTTATTGCTGCGGTCGAAAATGGTGCGGATGCAGTCTATTTGGGCGGCAAGCTCTTCAATGCGCGGCATTTTGCGAAAAACTTTGAATTGGATGAAATTGCGGAGCTGACACGGTATGCGCATCTTAACCATGTCAAAGTGTTCATTACACTGAATATCCTCATTTCGAATCAGGAATTTCCCGCGGTGATTGAATACGTCAGAGAACTGCTTAAAGCGGACATTGATGCGATCGTCGTCCAGGATATCGGACTGGCCGCGGTGCTTCGGGAGCTTCTGCCGGAAGCCCTGGAGATCCACGCCAGCACCCAGATGAGCATCATGAATAGTCCCGGCGTCCGATTTGCCGAAGCGCTTGGAATCAGCCAGGTGGTTCTGGCCCGTGAGGTTTCCCTGAAAGACATCCGGGAGATCCGGAAAAACAGCACAGCGGCCCTCGAGGTGTTTTGTCATGGCGCTTTATGCACCGCTTATTCCGGCCAATGCCTTATGAGCAGCATGATGGGAGGCCGCAGCGGCAACCGGGGGCAATGTGCCCAGCCTTGCCGGATGAAATACCGGCTGCTGGATTCCGCCATGAAGCCCCTGGGCGATGCCGGAGCGTACATTCTATCCACCAAGGACCTGTGCGCCATCGATCTGGTGGACCCCTTTGCCGAGGCTGGTGTGAAAACCTTGAAAATTGAAGGCCGGATGAAACGGCCTGAATACGTTGCCGTCGTCACGGACCAGTATCGCAGCCAGCGGGATCATTTGCCCTCCGGCGGAGAACCCCGTCGTCACACCTTGATGCGGAGTTTTAACCGGGGGTTTACCGATGGCTATTATCTGCAGGAGCCCGGTCCACACCTGATGAGTCGGCAGCGGACCGACAATCAGGGGATCCGGGCGGGTGAGGTTTTGGGAGTGGATCTTGTACGGCAGGCGATCCGGCTTCAGGTTCAGGAGCCGATTTCCGTCGGCGACGGCATCGAAATTATGCAGAACCAGAAGAATCTTCTTGGCGGCGAAGTCAAGAACCTGTATCTTGGCGGCAAAGCCGTGGAAACGGTCACGTCAGGCACCGCGGAGCTGATCCTTGGAGAACGGAAGCCCAAGGCGTGTCTGATGCCGCTGATCAGGCAAAAAGCGGAGCTGTTCAAAACCTCCGACTCCATCTTGATTCAAGAGGCCAGGGCAACCTATGCGAAGATCGGCGGCCGCCGGCGCAACGCCATCACCTTGGATCTTAAGGCAAGGATCGGAGAGCCTCTGGTCCTGAAAGGAAGCGACCGGCTGGGCAACGAGGCGGAGGTCCAGAGCAGCACCCTGTGCCAGCAAGCCATCAATCAGCCGTCCTCGCCGGAGCAGCTGCGGCAGCAGCTGGATCGTTTTGGCAGCAGCCTGTTTGTGATCGAGCACATCGAAATCGATGCGGACCCTCAGGTCATGGTACCGGCCAGCCAACTGAACCAACTCCGCCGGCAATGGCTGGAACTTATGGAAAACAAGCGGCTGGAACCCTATCGGAAGGCTTATCCGGATTCAGAGGGTTTCGACGCCCGGCTGGCCCGGATGCAAGAAAAAAGCTTCCGGATGACCGATCCGGCGAATGAACGACGCTTAAACGACCGGAAGAAACCCTGCCTGACCATTCGGGTAGGGGACATGGAAGGCTTAAACGCCGCCCTGTCTGCCGGAATAAGGGAGATTTATTTCGGAGGGGAAGTTTTTCGCGGTATCCATGGGATCGCAGACCGGCAGGAGATCACCCGGGCGGCGGAGCTATGCCGGAAATATGGGGCCAGGAGTTATTTTGTCCTGCCGCGTTTTGTTCACGAGCATCAAATCCTCCAAATGGAAAGGCAAAGCCTCTGGGCAAAGGAAGCCGGCGTCCACGGCTATTTGGTGTCGAATCCGGGGGCATGGCAATTATGCCTTGAGTGGGGCTTGGAAAACCTTGCGGCGGATTGGCCGATGAATGTATTCAATGCTTATTCCGCACAGCGGATGAAAGAAAACGGCGCGGAGCGCCTTTGCCTTTCTCCTGAACTGACGATGGAACAGATCCTGCAGTTCGGTGTCGGGAATATCCAGCTGGAGGCGGTCGTTCATGGCCGCTTGCCTCTCATGATTTTAGAACACTGCCTTCCGGGCTCCCTGGAGACCGGCGGTAAGCCTTTTGCCTGCCGGCAGCCCTGTCTAAAGGAACAGTATGTTCTGGAGGACCGGATGCGTTTCCGTTTTCCGGTGGAACAGGATACGGATTGTCGGAATTGGATTTTCAATGCCAAAACCCACAGCATGCTGGAGCATGTGCCCAAGCTGCTGGCCACGGAGCTGACCCATTGGAGGATCGAAGCCCGCACGGAAACGGCAGCCTGGATCGAAGCGGTGGCCGAGGCCTACCGGGCCTGCCTGGAAGTAGCGGGCACATTCCATTCAAGAGAGGTCGCCCGTCACTTCAGAGGGCGCCTCAATGCGGTGACGCCTCAAGGCTTTACCACGGGCCATTATTTCCGAGGCGTCGATGATTTTTCATAAAAATTGCCGGCCATGATGGAGGTCAAATGGATATTAAAGTATTGAACAAACTGGAATTCCCCGCCATGATCCGTCGTCTGGAGGATCATTGCAGCACGGTGACGGGAAAAGAGCTGGCCACCGTCCTGCAACCCATGAATGACCTTTATGATGTGGAACGGGCGCTGGATGAAACATCGGAAGCAAAAACACTTCTTCGATTGTACCCGAACTTTACCATGGGCGGCGTCCATGATGTCCGGCAGATGCTGAAACGGGCGGCCGTGGGCGGGATCATCGATGCACCCGAATTTCTACTGCTTTACGATACACTGCGCGCCGCAGCCAGGATCCAGCTGTTTTTCCGGGATCCAGAGCCGGCTTTTCCGATTTTGCGAGAAATCTCGGGCGGGATCCATCCATTTACGGTTTTGGAGCAGAAGATCCGCAAGGTCATCACCCAGGAAGGGGAGGTTTCTGACAACGCCTCCCCGGAACTGGCCAAGCTTCGCAGACAGCTGCGATCCCTGCAGGGAAAAGCCAGAGAAAAAATGGAATCCATGATCCGCAATCCGGATATCTTGAAGTATCTTCAGGATCCGATCATTACGCTGCGGAGCGACCGGTACGTGCTGCCGGTGCGGCAGGAGTACAGGAATCAGGTTCCGGGGCTGGTCCATGACCAGTCCGGAAGCGGGGCCACCTTATTTATTGAGCCCTTCCAGGTGGTTGAAATCAACAACGAAACCCAACGCTGCGAAACGATGGAAAAGGCCGAAGTGACCCGGATCCTGCGGGCTTTGACCGAATTGGTCCAGGCTGAATCGGAGGCTTTGCAGGAAACCATTGAAAGCCTGTCCCAGATGGATTTCGCCCTGGCCAAGGGAAAAATGAGCGCGGCCATGGATTGCGGCCGTCCGGTGATGAATTCGACCGGCATCCTCCGCCTGCTGCAGGCGAAGCATCCTTTGATTGCCGGCAAAGTAGTCCCCATTACCGTTTCCCTTGGTGATGAATTCGACGCCATGATCGTAACGGGCCCCAATACCGGCGGGAAGACGGTCATCCTGAAGACCGTGGGTCTGCTGACGCTGATGGCCCAGGCCGGACTGCATGTGCCGGCGGAGAACGGCACCGAATTATCTTTATTTCAAAACGTTTTCGCCGATATTGGCGACGAACAGAGCATCGAACAATCCCTCAGCACCTTTTCTGCCCACATGAACAACATCATCGGAATTTCTATGAAGGCGGATTGGCAGAGTCTGGTCCTGCTGGATGAGCTGGGAGCCGGCACGGACCCCACGGAAGGCGCGGCGCTGGCCATGGCCATCATCGACTTCTTGCTGAAGCGGGGCTCCAAAATCATTGCCACGACCCATTACAGCGAACTGAAGAGTTTTGCCTACAGTCACGATCGTGTTGAAAACGCCAGTGTGGAGTTTGATGTGGAGACCTTGCGGCCCACTTATCGGGTCATGATGGGGGTGCCGGGCCGAAGCAATGCTTTTGAAATCTCCAAACGTCTGGGATTGTCCGACGAGATCGTGGATCAGGCCCGTACTTTTCTATCCCAGGAACAATCCCGGACTGCCAATCTGATCGCAAATCTTGAAACCAATCAGATTCTTTCAGAGAAGGACCGGCAGGAAGCCGAAACGCTGCGAAAGCAAGCCGATCAGACGCTGCTTTGGATCCAGAAAAAGGAAGCGGATACAAAAGCCAGAATCGCCAAACAGATCGAAAAGGCTCAGGAAGAAGCCCTGGAGATCATCCAGCAGGCCCGGAAAGAAAGCGATCAGATCCTGAAAGAAATCCGGGAGCTGCAGAAGCTGGGCCTTGGATCTATGGACCAGGCGGCGGTCCAGAAAGCCAGAGAGAAACTGAGAGCCCAGGAAGGCAAGATGCAGGAGAGCATCGAAAGCCAGCAGCCGTCGGCGCGCGTTCCGGCACCCACGGAAATCGAACCGGGAGATATCGTTTTTCTTCGTCGCTTCAAGCAAAAGGGTGTGGTGTTGGATAAGCCCAACGCTCAGGGTGAGGTCCAGGTCCAGGCAGGCATCATGAAGGTCACCGCCAAACTCAAGGACATCGAACTTACGGAAGAGGCGGCGGTGAAAGCAACCGCCGCAAAGACCGGTGCAGGCTCCATCGTCTCCGGCAAAGCGAAGGCATTAAAGCCGGAGTTGGACCTGAGGGGGCTTTTAGTGGAAGAGGCCATTGAAATCACTGAAAAATATCTCGACGATGCGTATCTGGGCGGCTTAGGCCAAGTCACGATCATCCATGGCAAAGGCACCGGCGCCTTGCGCAAGGCCATCCAGGATATGACACGAAAGCATCCTTTCGTTGTTACAGCCCGACTGGGCGGTTATTATGAAGGCGGCGACGGCGTAACCATCATTGAAATGAAAAAATAAATACAAGCCATTCATTTCATGCTATAATTTAATCAATATAAGGTCTTAAATATCAGCATATCAACAAAGGAGGATGGGGTATATGGCATTTTTTGAGAAGGCAATGGATATCACCAAGAAATTCGGTGAGGTCGCTCAATCTGCAGCAAAAACCGCAATGCAGACCGCAAAGGAAAAATCCGAGTTGGCCATCGAGATCGGTAAACTCAAAAAAGACATCCTGGTTGAAAACGGCAAACTCAACCGGCTGTATGATGACCTTGGGCGCAACGCCTACGACATCTATTGCGGCAATGGCGATTATGCGGTGTTGGAACCCTTATTCCTGCAGGTCAGCGACAGCTTGTCCAAAATAGAAGAAACCAAAGCAAAAATTGATGAGGTCAAAGCCATGTACGGGGCTGAGGATGAGGACGAGGAAGCGTTGGAAATCGAAATCGACACCGAAGCCGAAGCGCCCGAGATCATAGAAGCGAAGGAAACTGAAGACAAATCCATTGATTGATTCCGGAAAGGCAGCTGCCATCACCATCGATCCGGCAAACGATCGTAAAAAAAAGACCGGCCCATCAAAACGGGGCCGGTCCTTTTTCATCGAAATTTAATTTTCCGGAATGCTGGCTTTCAGCATGGTGGATTGGGGAATTGGCTGGTTTCCGTCCAGATCCAGTCCGGAAACCCGATAATAATATACTTTTCCGGGTATAACGTTTGAATCGATAAACTGGTTGGAGGTCACATTATCAGAATTCGGAAGCAACGAAGAAGCATCTGCCGTAAAGCTGGGGTCTTCGGAACGGAAAACCTGATAAATGGCATTATGCCCGGGGAAAGATTCCGTCCAGCTCAATTGGACGCTGAAGGCGTTGCCGTGTTTCAGGATGGAACCTGTCAGGATCGGGGTCGAATACCCGCTGCTGTTTTGGGCGGATGTGGTGATCGATATTTCATTGGAGACTCCGGTCACCTGGCCCGAGACTTTATCGACCGCTTGGATATAATAGTAATATTTGCCGGAAGCGGCCGGCAGCGTTTCAGAGTAAGCGGCTGCGTTGTTTTCAAGAACTGCCAAACGTGAGGCGGCATCGGCGGGAGTTCCCGGATACTGAGCCCTGAAAATGTGATAGGTGGTGTTGGCGTTTGCCTGGCTGAAATACCATGAAAGGCTGACTTTGGAGCCGGAATCCTCATCTTTGCTTCGGCCATGCAGCCGGATCGCATAGCTTCCGCTGTCCGGTGAACCGCCGCCATGGATCGTGCAGTATTCTTTTGGAAATTCAAGCGCCGCATCGGCCGGCGCAATGGTTCCGACCCAAGGTTCATGACGTTTCAGGAAGGTTTTCAGAACCGGCTGCGGGCAGCTGTCGGTCAGCAAAAGGCCGCTTTCGGCACAGACCGGAGCCTGGATCCAAACGTCGGAAACCTCTGTTGGTACTTGATCGACATTGAATTTCTCGCTGATGACAAATTCCGCCGGTGTGAGCGGTGATGGAAGCATGCCGGACTTGGCGTCGATGGAGATTGTGGTGATCCCTTCCGTTGACTTGAAGCCTTTGGCCGGGAGATCGCGGTGAGCCGTTTCCATGACTTGCTTCCAGATCGGTGCCCCGTAGCTGCCGCCGAAAACGTCATACATGCGGTCTGACTTGTCATAACCGAGCCAGACCGCGCCCACCAGGTCGGCGGTATAGCCGACAAACCAGGCATCCACATTGAACGAGGTGGTGCCGGTTTTACCGGCGACAGGACGGTTCATTCGGGCATTGGTTGCCGTACCGCTCTGAACGGCAGTGACCATCATATCCGTCATCAGGTAAGCCGTCTGAGGAGACATTGCGACCCGCTTTTCCACGGTGTGTTCATAAAGGACATTGCCTTTATAGTCTTCGATCCGGCGGATGGCGTAAGGCTTGTTGTAGACGCCCTGGTTCGGGAAAGCACAATAGGCAGCAGTCAGTTCAAGGGGTGAAACACCGTGGGTCAGACCGCCCAGAGCAATGGAGACGCCGGAGTCGGACACTGCGCCGGATTCCACAAGACTGGTGATCCCTAGATTCTTTGCAAAATCAATACCGGCCTGCACGCCGATCGTTTCCATCATTTTAATGGCGATGGTATTGATCGATTGGGCCACTGCGACCCGCAAGGTGGTCAACCCGCGATAGGCGTTGTTGAAATTGACGAATTTAACCTCTTGAGTCTGATATCCATCGGGATAATCGTCCATGACGGTTCCGGGGCCGTAACCCCGTTCCAAGGCAGGCCCATAGACCGCAATCGGCTTAAACGCGGAGCCTGGCTGGCGCAGGGCGTCGGTGGCTCGGTTAAAACCGCGTTCTTCATTGACATTGCGTCCGCCGATGATGGTCCAGATCTCACCGTTGCCGGCTTCCATGACGACCATCGCAGACTGGACGATTTTGTCCTCTTTGCTTTTCGGAAAATTGTCCGGATTGGCGTAAACTTCCTCCGCTTTGGACTGGGAAGGCGCGTCCATGGTCGTATAAATGCGGTAACCGCCGGTATAAAGCTTGATGGTGTTGGATTCATCGATTTTCAAAATGTCGGCGGCTTCTTCAAAGACATAGTCAAAGAAGGACTGATAGGTGTAGCTGCCGTTATCTTTTAAGGTGGAGAGGGTCAATGGCTCGGCTTTGGCGGCTTCCGCTTCGTCTTTGGTGATGTATTTCATTTTCACCATTTCGTTCAGAACGATGGCCTGGCGATTTTTGCAATCTTCCATATGTTTATAGGGGTCAAATCGGCCGGGGCTGTTGATGATGCCGGCCAGAGCGGCTGCTTCCCCTAAGGTCAGGGTGTCCGCATTTTTGCCGAAGTAGACATTGGCTGCTGTCTGCAGACTATAGGCTCCATGACCGTAATACACATGATTCAGATAGAAAGCAAGGATCTGTTCCTTGGAATAGTGCTTTTCCAATCTCAAAGACAGCCAGGCCTCCTGGATTTTACGGTCCCATTTCTTTTCCTGGCTCTCAAGGATAGCGGTTCGGGCTAACTGCATGGTAATGGTGCTGGCACCCTGGGATTTGCCGCCCGTTTTGATGTTGGCAAGTGCCGCGCCGGCGATACGCACAGGGTCGACCCCGTTATGCTTGAAGAAACGCTGGTCTTCGATCGAAACGATCGCTTGCTTCATGAGCAGGGGTATTTGTGTCGGCTCCAGAGGCAATCGGTTTTTCGCGGCTCTGAAGGTGCCGATTTGATTTTCGTCTCGGTCATAGATCAATGAAGACAATTCTCCGGTCAAAGCACTCAGATCGTAATCGGGCATCGTGCGGATCACATTGATGGTGTATCCGCCGATCGCGCCTGCTGCAATGAAGCCGACAACGACCAAGCATACAATTGCCGTCTGAAGGATCTGGCGCCAATGGGGGCGCCGGCGACGGCGTTTGGTTTGTTCCATATCATTACCTCCTTGTCAATATCGTTATTATATCACAAAATCAAAAAATGCCTACAACATATCGCGTGTCCCAGCCTGTGGAAGGAGGCAGGGAGGCAGGCATGAAAATTGCAAATGATTTTCCTTTATAAATAGATTGAGTGAAAGAAGGATTCTGAATCGACCGGGAGGAAATGGATGATGAAAAAGGCGTTTCTGTATGGTGTTATGGCTTCATTTTTCTTTGCGTTTACCCATATATTGAACCGAAGCATGCAGCTGGGCGGCGGTTACTGGATGTGGAGCGCCTCGTTGCGCTACCTGTCGTCCTTGCCTTTTTTAGCCATGATCGCAGGGCGGGAGAAAGGTTTTAAGCGCCTTTTGAGGGAAATTATGGATAATTTTGCGACTTGGTTTCTCTGGAGCAATGTCGGTTTTGGTTTGTTTTATGTGCCCTTGACCTTTGCTGCTCAATTCGGCACCTCCTGGTTTGTGTCGGCCACGCTTCAGATCATGATCGTCACGGGGGTCCTGATGTCACCGCTCTTCGGTCAAAAGATTCCCTGGAAAAACTTTGGTATGTCGATGCTGGTGCTTGCGGGCGTTCTGTTGCTTCAAATGTCCGCTGTTCTAAAGGACAGCGGCGCCGTGGTGAGCGGCGGCGGCGCTTTGGCATTTTTCCCGATTCTCCTTGCCGCATTCTGTTATCCTTTAGGCAACCGCAAGATGATGATCATCTGTCCGCCGGAAATCACCACACCCCAGCGCGTCTTAGGCATGACCCTATGCAGTACACCGCTGTGGCTTGTGCTTTCTGCAATCGCTTGGTTTCGTTCCGGGCCGCCTTCAACCAGTCAGCTTATTCAGAGCGCGGCCGTCGGATTCTTCGTCAGCGTCATTGCGACGGTTCTGTTTTTCAAAGCGACCACCATGGTCCGGAAGAATCCAAGACAGCTGGCCCTGATCGAGACAACACAGTGCGGGGACCTGGTATTCTCAACCTTAGGCGGCATTGTTCTGCTGAAGGATCCTATGCCTTCCGCGATCGGCTTCTTTGGAATCCTGCTGATTTTAGGGGGCATGGTCGGCGGCAGCCTGGTCACGGTTTTAAAGGAAGGCGTTCCGCAACCGGCAGCTCAGGAATGAATCCCAGTGCAGGCCGGGGCTGGGATAAACATTTCAAGTGTGAAACATTTTTGCTGAAAGGGGGGCTCCATAGGGCGGTTTTTAAACCGTCATGGCCACGATCCGGATGTTTTTCAAAAATGTTATAGACTTTTTCATTATTGAAAAACTGAAGCGGCCATGAAGAAGCGCCACAAGCGTCCTTCTGGCCGTATTATATTGAAGCAGAAGGTATTCCGCGGTGGATGCGGCCAAACGGAATAAAAAAATGCAAATTGGGTATTGCATCTTGCTTCGATATTCAATATAATTAGCTTTGCTGTCGCGAGGCAGACGAGGACGGAGATGGTATCCAATCCATTTCCCTCCGGGACGCCGAAGAAAACCGAAACTGCTGAAATAAATCGAAAAAAGCGGTTGACACGGACTTCGCAGGGTGTTATTATATAAAAGTCGCCGCTGCGAGGCAAGGCGAAAAAAGAATCAGCGGTCTTTGAAAACTGAACAGTTGAAAGCGAATATGCAATTGAAAAATTGC